>JAZRHT010000042.1:0-2047 GCA_045644905.1 Oscillospiraceae bacterium | reverse complement strand
AATTTAACGTTTTCTGCGGTGGGATCAACCTTAATATCCGAGCTGATGATTGCGCGGATAACGGGAGAAAGTGCGTTCTCGTGATTTGCAACAACGCTTGCGTCTCTACCCATAACCTCGAGGCTATTTAATTTGCAGTTAAATGCGCCGTCTTCACAAACCTCAAGGCCCTCGGGACGAACACCGATATAAACTTCCTGATCCTCAACTCCCGAAATCTCTAAAACGGCCTCGTCTCCTATGTAGACCTTGCCGCCTTCTACCCTACCTTCAAGAACATTGATGGGAGGAGTTCCGAGGAACTTTGCAACGAAGAGGTTGGTGGGATTGTCATAAACCTCCTGAGGCTTGCCAATCTGCTGAACAACGCCAAGCTTCATAACAACGATAACGTCGGAAATGGACATAGCCTCTTCCTGATCGTGTGTAACGAAAATCGTGGTGATTCCGGTTTCCTTCTGAATTCTGCGAATTTCCTCACGAGTCTGCAGACGAAGTCTTGCGTCGAGGTTGGAAAGAGGCTCGTCGAGAAGAAGAACTCTGGGCATCTTAACGAGTGCACGAGCAATAGCAACACTCTGCTGCTGACCGCCCGAAAGCTCGCTGGGCTTTCTGTCCATAAGCTCGTCGATCTGAACAAGTCTTGCGGCCTCGTAAGCTCTTTCGATCATTTCGTCTTTTGTGAGCTTGTCCTTGCCCTTTAAGTTCTGCAGAGGGAACATGATGTTCTGCATAACGGTCATGTGGGGGTAAAGAGCATAGTTCTGGAAAACCAGACCGATTCCTCTGTTTTCGGTAGAGAGCTCGGTAACGTCATCGTCGCCGAAGAAGATTTTACCGCTTGTGGGCTTCTGAAGACCACTAATCATATAGAGGGTGGTACTCTTTCCGCATCCCGAAGGGCCAAGCAGACCAACAAGCTGTCCGTCGGGGATTTCAAAGGTGAAATCGTTAACAGCAACAACTTCCTTGCCCGACTTCTTGTCGCGGCTGGGGAAAATTTTGGTGAGATTCTCTAATACAACTTTCATATTGTCTCCCTTTCGTATGAAAATATATTATAAACTTAAATTGGGTACGGAATTAATATACAGCCTTTTCAGCCTCTTCAAGAGCTCTTTTCTTAATAAAAGCCTCTTTTTCCTCGCGGCTCTCAAAAATTCTCTGACTTAAAAGGTCAACGCAAACCGTTGCGGCGATAACATCGTGAAGAAGCATATTTTTCTTGTTGTATACAAGGCAGATAATCTCTGCAACTGCAATTGCTAATAGAATGATGCTGCCCATAATGCCGATGAGATTAAAGAATATCATCATAATAATAGCAAGAGGAATCATAATTTCAAAGGTGAACTTTCCTAAAATTGCTCGCGCAAAAAGCTGCACACCGCTTACTTTTATACTCTCTACGTGCATAACCGCAATTCCGAAAATCTTTTTGCCGAGGGTTTGTCCGTTTTTGAGTATCAGCGGAACTACAAATTCCACCAAAACCACTCCGAACAAAACCGATAGGCTCGCTATAATCAATGAGAGGTTGATAAGCATATTGTATGCATAAACAACGTCCTCATCCTTGTTAAGTGCCTCGCTCGCCTTATCGAAGTTTGCCTTAGCCTCGTCGCTGAGCGCATTGTACTCATCATAGGTTATCTGAAACTCGACTCCGTACTGCTTTTCGTACTTAACGTATGCGTTATTGACGGTATCCATGAAACTATCATATTTAAGCGCACTCGAAAGCCCGACGGCAAGTCCGACAGCTAAAATCACTATCGTAATCATGTCAAATATGGTTGCGATAATTCTCTTTCCGAAGGAGGCCTTCTGAAGTGATATATCCATAGTTTGTCCTCCTTAGATGTCAAGCCTGTCCATTATTTGCTCGGCGGCATTTTCTGCGCTATCGAAATTAACTGTATAATCGCAAACCTGAGCATTCTTTTCTTCGGCTCCGATTGCTAAAAGGCGGTTTGCCTTGTCCTCATCGGAACAATCCTTTGAAAGAATGTCCATAACAAGCTCTTTTTTGCCACGCTTAACGTAA
>JAZRHT010000041.1:0-2466 GCA_045644905.1 Oscillospiraceae bacterium | reverse complement strand
TTTTGCAAATGGTGATTATGCGCTTATCGAATCAATTCCTGAAGCGCTTGCATCTACTGAGCGTGTTTGTTCATCAGTTAATATTGGCTCAACTAAAACTGGTATCAATATGGACGCTGTTAAAATGATGGGTAAAATCGTTAAACAAGCGGCTGTGCTTACTGCAGATAGAGAATCAGTTGGCGCATCAAAATTAGTTGTATTTTGTAATGCCCCTGAAGATAATCCGTTTATGGCAGGTGCGTTTTTAGGCTGTGGAGAGCCTGAGTGTGTTATAAATGTTGGCGTTAGTGGTCCGGGAGTTGTTAAATCTGCTCTTGAAAAGGTAAAAGGTGCAGATTTTGCTACCGTTGCAGACACAATTAAGAAAACCGCATTTAAAATAACAAGAATGGGTCAGTTAGTTGCTCAGGAAGCATCGCGCAGGCTCGGCGTTCCCTTTGGAATCGTTGACCTTTCGCTTGCTCCCACGCCTGCTATTGGCGACTCGGTTGCTCACATTTTAGAGGAAATCGGACTTTCGCAGTGTGGCTCTGCCGGCACAACAGCGGCGCTTGCGCTCTTAAATGACGCTGTTAAGAAGGGCGGAGTTATGGCATCTTCAAGCGTTGGTGGGCTTTCGGGAGCATTCATTCCCGTAACCGAGGACGCAGGCATGATTGCCGCCGCTACAAATGGCACGCTCACCATTGAAAAATTAGAGGCTATGACAGCGGTTTGCTCGGTTGGACTTGATATGATAGTTATCCCCGGCGACACACCTGCAGAGGTTATCTCGGCAATTATTGCCGACGAGGCGGCTATCGGAATGGCAAACTTTAAAACCACCGCCGCTCGTCTTATCCCTGCAATAGGCAAAAAGGTTGGCGACAGCCTCTCCTTCGGAGGACTTCTCGGCGAAGGCCCCGTTATGCCGGTGTCTACTGCATCTCCCCTTAAGTTTATTTCCCGCGGCGGACACATCCCCGCCCCCTTACAGAGCCTTAAAAACTAAACTTAAAAGCAAAACCCCGCTCCTTACGAGCGGGGCTTTAATTTATTATTTTTCATCCTGAGATAATGAGCTACTTTCTGTTTCGGTTTGGGAAATGCCGCTTGAGGTGGTCTGATTTGTAGAGGGCTGAGAGGTTATATTGATTTCATTGCCCTCAACGTCCCTGATTTCACGGATAACAAATTTATCCTTGCCGGTTTTCTCAAGAATGTAGTACATAAGCTTGTCGTAGTCTTTTTCACTCGACTCGGTACTCAGCGAGGTGTTGGAATTGATGTAAGCGACAGTTAATGTGTAGGTTTTGCCTCTCTTTTTAATCTTATCAACTCGAGGCTCGTACTGCATTGTGTAGCCCATAGGCGGCACGACATAAGAGAGGGTTTCCTCATTATATTCAAATGTAATGCTGTTGTTCATAAAGCTCTGATGAGAGAGCTTTACATCGCTTCCGAAAAGGTTTGCAGCGGAAACGTCAAGGTCGCTTGAAGGAATGGTCATCATTCCGTATTCATCCTCGGGATAGGCGGTGTCCTCGCCGACCTTCATAAGAAGGTTCCACATTGAAGACATTAAGAGCGCGTGCTCATCAGCTTCGCTCGGCGATGAAAATGCAACGGGATCGACCATTACAACAGGCCTTATAAACTGCTGAAATTTTGCCTTCTCCTGAGAATTATCAAATGCCGATGCAATAAGACTTATAATAAGGGAAATCACGGTTACAACACCGATAAGAGCAAAGCCTAAAACAACCGCACCTGTAATAATGGTGTTGCGTTTTTTCTGAGCCTCGCTCATTTTTGCTCCGGATTTCTTTTTAAAAATCGTTTTCATAAAAACCCCGCTTTTCTTTTTTGGTGTTTTTATTATTTTACCACATATTTGAAAAAAAGACAAGTGTATTTTACACACTGTACAAAAGCGAGGTTCCCTTATAATAATGCTTTAAAATTTCTTTAAAATCGGAGCCCTGTCTACCCAAAAAATCAGCGCCGTACTGACTTAAGCCCACGGCGTGTCCATAGCCCTTTGTGGTAAAGATAACTTTGCCATTTTGGGCACTTATTTCAATAGAGGCCGAACGCAGAGAGAATATTTCTCTTATTTTTTGTCCCGAGATTTTCTTATCGCCCACAACTGCCGAAATTAGTGTTCCCGAGGGGGAATATTCTAAATCGGTAAAAAGAAGCGAATCGACTTCGGGCAAAAAGGTGTCGGAAAGAGCGGATTTTAAGATTTTGCGAGCTTCTTTGGAAGAAAACTCACGGGTTTTCACAAGGTCGGAGGCAAGCTTATCCCCCTCGCTTTCGACGGGCGTAAGATACGGCACTTTTTCTCCCCACACGTTCTCGGCGCTTTCGGTTTTGCCGCTTGACATAGAGTGATACGCTGCCAAAATCGGTTTGCCTTTATATGTTATAACTGTGCCTAAAACCTCGTCAACAGCTGAGCACATTTTATTATAGTAGGCT
>JAZRHT010000040.1:0-11162 GCA_045644905.1 Oscillospiraceae bacterium | reverse complement strand
AAGTCACCCGCAAGGGTGACTTTTTGATTGCTCAATTATTCAGAAAGATAAGACTTAACCAGCATCTGAAGAAGCTCATCGCGGTCAATTTTGCGGATAAGGCTTCTTGCATTGTTGTGGGTTGTGATATATGTGGGGTCCTCCGAAAGAATATAGCCCACAATCTGATTTATAGGATTATAGCCTTTTTCCTTAAGCGCATCATAAACTGCAACGAGTGTTGAATGTATCTGGAACTCTTTATCATCCTTAAGAGAAAAGGTAATTGTACGATTGTCTGACATAAAAAATCCCTCCGATTTCTTGTGTTTAATATAAGTATATCTTATCTTTTCGAGATTTTCAATAAAAAAAGTGAATTTTTTCAAAAAAACAAGGTGTTGTTTGCCCCTTTACAAATTTTACCTTATATAGTATAATAACTATAAGTGTTTTTTTGTCCCGAAACTTGTTAAAAGTGAGAATAGGAAAGGGAACGTATGAAAAAGATAGTTTTGATAACGGGCGCCTCGGGCGAGATTGGCGGCGCTATTGCAAGGGCTTTTGCAAATGCGGGATATTCGCTCGCACTTCACTATAATAAGGGAAAAGAATCCGCCGAAAAGCTTTGCTCTCTACTTACCCAAAACGGCTGCGAGGCCTTTTTAATAGAAGGCGATTTAAGCAAAAAAGGTGCTGCTAAAAAAATAATAGACGAGTGCAACTCTCACTTTGGAAAAATAGATGTACTTGTAAATAACGCAGGCATTTCTCTTGTAAAACCTTTTCTTGACACTGCGGACGACGAGGGCGAGGAGCTTATTAAAACCAACCTTATCGCCGCTATTGAATGTGCAAAATATGCCGCCGCCGATATGCTTAAAAGAAAGAACGGCAGCATTATAAACATTTCGTCGGTTTGGGGCATTTGCGGAGCTTCCTGCGAGGTTTATTACTCCGCCTCGAAGGCAGGTCTTATCGGCTTTACAAAGGCGCTCGCCTCTGAGCTTGCTCCAAGCGGAATCAGAGTTAATGCTATTGCCCCCGGCGTTATAGACACTAAAATGAACTCTCATCTTAGTGAAATCGAAAAACAAGAACTTATAGATGAAATCCCTATGGGAAGAATGGGAAGCGGATACGATGTTGCGAAAGCGGCGCTCTATTTAGCTTCTGCGGACGCTGATTATGTAACGGGTCAGACCCTTAACGTCAGCGGCGGATTTTTAATTTAATTCGGAGGAAAATATGGCTGCAAAGAAACAATCACAAGCTTACGATAATAGCAGTATTCAGTCTTTAAAGGGTGCGGACCGAGTAAGAAAGCGCCCTGCCGTTATCTTTGGGTCGGACGGAATTGAAGGCTGTCAGCATTCTATTTTCGAAATCCTTTCAAACTCAATAGACGAAGCTCGTGAAGGCCACGGAAGCAAAATTATAGTAACCCGCTATAAAGACGGGTCTATTTGCATTGAGGACCAGGGCCGTGGTATCCCCGTTGACTACAACGAGCGAGAGGGCTGCTATAACTGGGAACTTCTCTTTTGCGAAATGTACGCAGGCGGTAAATACGCTAATAATGACGGCGAAAACTATGAGTTTTCATTAGGTCTTAATGGTCTCGGCCTTTGTGCAACTCAGTATGCCTCCGAGTTTATGGACGCTGAAATTATAAGAGACGGACAGAAGTTTACCCTGCATTTTGAAAAAGGCGAAAACATCGGCGGTCTTCAAAAGGAGCCTACAAATCGTAAGCAGACGGGTAGTAAAATCCATTGGCGCCCTGATAAAGAGGTTTTTACCGATATAAATATCCCCGTTGAATATTTCAAAGAGATTATGCGTCGTCAGTCGGTTGTTAACCCCAAGGTTCTGTTTGTGCTTAAAAACCAAACCTCCGAGGGAATGGAAACCTTTGAGTATATTTATGAGGACGGTATCACCGACTATGTAAAAGAGGTTGTCGGCGAGGCGGCTATGACCTCGGTGCAGTCCTTTACAGCTGAGGACCGAGGCAGAGATAGAGAGGACAAGCCTGATTATAAGGTTAAAATGTCGGCTTCCTTCTGCTTCTCGAATAGAGTTAATATGATTGAATATTATCATAACTCGAGCTTCTTAGAGCACGGCGGCTCTCCCGAAAAGGCGGTTAAGAGCGCATTTGTCGCTCAGATAGACGCCTATCTTAAACAAAACAACCGCTATCTTAAAAACGAAAGCAAAATAACCTTCCAGGATATTGAGGACTGCCTTGTTATTGTAACGAGCTCTTTCTCAACTCAGACCTCCTACGAAAACCAGACTAAAAAGGCTATCACAAATAAATTCATCGCAACTGCGATGACCGATTTCCTTAAAAGAAATCTCGAAATTTACTTTATGGAGAAGCCCGACGAGGCTAAAAAAATTGCCGATCAGGTTTTAATAAATAAGCATAGCCGCGAAAAAGCCGAGCGCACACGACTCGACCTTAAAAAGACTCTCGCAACAAGCAACGATGTTATGGCAAGAGTTGAAAAATTTGTCGATTGCCGTAGCCGTGATAAGGAAAAAAGAGAAATCTATATCGTTGAGGGTGATTCGGCATTAGGCTCCTGTAAGCAGGGAAGAGATAGTGAATTTCAGGCTATCATCCCCGTCCGAGGCAAGATTTTAAACTGCCTCAAGGCCGAATACGATAAGATTTTCAAAAGCGAAATTATAACCGACTTAATTAAGGTTTTAGGCTGCGGTGTTGAAGTAAAAACCAAGTCCAACAAAGACCTTTCGATGTTTAATTTAGATGCACTTCGCTGGAATAAGGTCATTATCTGTACCGATGCCGACGTTGACGGCTTCCAGATTAGAACCCTTATATTAACAATGCTATACCGCCTTGTTCCAACCCTTATTGAAGAGGGCTATGTTTACATCGCAGAGTCGCCCCTTTTCGAGATTACAACCAAGGATAAAACCTATTTTGCATATACTGAGGCGGAAAAAACCGAGATTCTAAAGAAAATTGAGGGTCAGAAATTTACCATTCAGCGCTCAAAGGGTCTTGGTGAAAACGAAGCTGAAATGATGTGGATGACGACTATGAACCCCGAAACCCGTCGTCTTATAAAGGTTATGCCCGATGACGCTGAGAAGACCGCAGAGATTTTCGACCTTCTCCTCGGCGACAACTTAGAGGGCAGAAAAGAATTTATCGCTACAAACGGCGGAGATTATCTTGATCTTGCCGATATTTCTTAAAGAAAGGAGCAGTCAACTTGGCAAAAGCAAAAAAACAGCCCGAAAAGAAAAAAGCGGGACTTAATATCAATGCCGAAATTGCCGGAGCGGGCATAGTTTTAGATCAGGTCATAACCTCGACTTTAGAGACTAACTATATGCCCTACGCTATGAGCGTTATCGTTTCCCGTGCCATTCCCGAAATTGATGGCTTAAAGCCCTCGCATAGAAAACTGCTCTTTTCTATGTATAAGTCTGGACTACTCGGCGGTGACCTTAAAAAGTCCGCAAGCATCGTCGGTGATGCGATGAAATTAAACCCTCACGGCGACGCCGCCATTTATGAAACAATGGTGCGTCTCGCAAGAGGAAATGAAGCACTCCTGCACCCTTACGTTGAGTCCAAGGGAAACTTTGGTAAGGTTTATTCTAAGAATATGGCCTACGCCGCCTCTCGTTACACCGAGGCAAAGCTCGCCCCCATCTGTAAGGAATTTTTCGCCGATATAGATAAGGATACGGTAGATTTTGTTCCCAACTATGACAACACAATGATGGAGCCAACCTTACTGCCAACCTCTTTCCCCAACATTTTAACCAATGTTAACTTAGGTATCGCAGTTGGTATGGCAAGCTCGATTTGTTCCTTTAATTTGGCAGAAGTATGTCAGACCACAATTGAGCTTATGAAAAATCCTGCGCACGATATTATTTCGACCTTAAAAGCCCCCGATTTCCCCGGCGGCGGATATATTATTTATGATGCAGCAGAGCTCGATAAGATTTATAAAACCGGTCGCGGCTCTGTTAAGGTGCGCGCAAAATATGAGTACGATAAATCTCAAAACTGCATTGATATAACCGAGATTCCCTATACCACCACCATTGAAGCCATTATCGATAAGGTAATCGAGCTTGTAAAGGCAGGCAAGGTAAAGGAAATTTCTGATATTCGTGACGAAAGTGACCTCGGCGGTCTTAAAATCACCATTGATGTAAAGCGTGGTGCCGACCCCGACAAGCTTATGCAGAAGCTCTTTAAAATGACTCCGCTTCAGGATAACTTCCCCTGCAACTTTAATATCCTAATCGGCACAACTCCTAAGGTTATGGGCGTCGGAGAAATTTTAAGTGAATGGACAGCATTCCGCCGTGAGTGCGTCCGCAGAAGAACCTATTACACCTTAACAAACCTCAAAGAAAAGCTCCACCTTCTTCGTGGTCTTGAAGCTATCCTTCTTGACATTGACAAGGCTATAAAGATTGTCCGTGAAACAGAAGAGGAGCAGATGGTTGTTCCCAACTTAATGATTGGCTTCGGCATTGACGAAACTCAGGCAGAATATGTTGCCGAGATTCGCCTTAGAAACTTAAACCGCGAATATATTCTTAAAAAGACCGATGAAATCTCCCGCCTGCAGGAAGAAATCTTCGATTTAGAGGATATTTTGGGCAGCAAGCGCCGTGTTGATAAAATTATCATCGCAGAGCTTGAGGCGGTTATTAAGAAATTTGGCAAAGAGCGTAAAACTCAGATTGAGTATAACGCCGCAGAGTATGTTGAGGAGCCCGAGCAGGTTCCCGATTATCCTGTAAACCTTTTCTTTACCAAGGACGGATATTTCAAAAAGATAACTCCGCAGTCGCTTAGAATGAGCAGTGAGCAAAAGCTCAAAACCGACGACGAGATTATAATGCACCTTGAAACCACAAACTCGATAGACCTTCTTTTCTTTACGGATAAATTCCAGGTCTATAAGGCGAAAGCCGCCGATTTTGAGGATCACAAGGCAAGTATTTTGGGTGAATACGTTCCTGCCAAGCTTTCAATGGACGAAAACGAAAAGGCAATATTTATGGTCGCAACAAGCGATTATAAAGGCTATATTATGCTGTTCTTCGAAAATGGTAAGGCGGCAAAAATTCCCGTTTCGGCATTCGAAACCAAATCAAACCGCAAAAAGCTTACCGCCGCTTATAGCGATAAATCTCCCCTTGTTGCTATGTTCTCAAGCACCGAGGAAAAAGAATTTGTTATAAAGAGCAACGCAGGTAGATTTCTTATTGTTCATAGCGGCGCTGTCGCATTAAAGACATCGAGAAGCACTCAGGGTGTCGCGGCTATGACCCTAAAGAAAAATCAGAGAGTCGAGAGTGTAACCGAACTTACCGAGGATAGATTTAAGAATGCAAACCGCTACCGCACCAAAAATATCCCCGCCACAGGCTCAACCTTGGCCGCTAATGATGCGGGCGAACAGCTTAGTTTCTAAACTGCGGTAAATTTTGTAAAAATTTACCCGATTTGCATTGATTTTCAAAAACAATAGAGTTATAATAAGCAAAGTGATTAAATTCCTAAATTTAAGGAGGCTAAATACAATGTTAGTATCAGCAAAAGAAATGCTCACCAAAGCAAAAGAAGGCAAATATGCAGTAGGTCAGTTTAACATCAATAACCTTGAGTGGACAAAGGCTATTCTGCAAACCGCTCAGGAATTAAATTCTCCCGTTATCCTCGGTGTTTCCGAGGGCGCAGGAAAATATATGTGCGGATACACCACCGTTGTTGGTATGGTAAACGGAATGATCAATGAGCTCGGTATCACCGTTCCCGTTGCTCTTCACCTTGACCACGGTAGCTACGAAGCAACCAAGAAGTGCATCGAGGCAGGCTTCTCTTCCGTTATGTTCGATGGCTCTCACTATCCCATCGAGGAAAATATCGAAAAAACTAAGGAACTCGTTGCAATCTGCGAGGAGAAGGGTCTTTCTCTTGAAGCAGAGGTTGGCGCAATCGGCGGCGAAGAGGACGGAGTTCTCGGCGGCGGTGAGGTTGCTAATCCCGATGAGTGCAAAATGATTGCAGACCTCGGCGTCACAATGCTCGCAGCAGGTATCGGTAACATTCACGGTAAATATCCCGAGAATTGGCCTGGTCTTAGATTTGACACCCTCGCTGCAATTCAGGAGAAAACCGGCAAAATGCCTTTAGTTCTTCACGGTGGAACAGGTATCCCCGCTGAGATGATAAAAGAAGCTATCTCCCTCGGCGTTTCTAAGATTAACGTTAACACAGAGTGCCAGCTCGCTTTCGCCGCTGAGGTTAGAAAGTATATCGAAGAGGGCAAGGATCTTGTTGGTAAGGGCTTTGACCCCAGAAAGATTCTCGCTCCCGGCGTAGAGGCTATCAAGGCAACCGTTAAAGAGAAAATGGAGCTCTTCGGCTCTGTAAATAAGGCTTAAATTTAGGAGAAATAAAATGGAATTAAATAAACTTGCAAGAGAACTCGGCAAAGCAATTCAGAAGGACGAGAGATATTTAAAGCTCGAGAAATGCATCGAGGCAAATGAAAAAGACACTGGCTTAAACGAGCTTATGGCAAAAATTCAGCTTCTCCAGATGACCTATCAGAAAGAGGCACAGGGCAATCCTGACCCCGAGAAAATGCAGTCGCTCGAAAAGGAGTTTAATGCTCTTTACGGCGAGATTATGCAGAACGAGAATATGAAAAATTATGAGGCTGCAAGAGCCGAGATTGATGAGATGATGAACTACATCGTCGAAATCCTCACTCTCTGTGTAAACGGTGAAGACCCCGACACCTGTGAGCCCAAGAAGCACGAGTGCGACCACGATCACGATTGTGACTGCGGCTGCCACGACTGCCACTAAGTTTAATATTTTATAACATAAAAGCACCCGACTATTCGTCGGGTGCTTTTTTATAGAAAGGCTAATAAAACGGAGATAAATTAGCCGCTAACGAAACTTTCTATAGCAAATGAAACGTAGTTTCCTTCATCGTAAATATACCGTGTGCAGCAGAACCAACTATTGTCGATTTTAACAACCTGAACTTCGAATTCTTCTTCGCCTGTTATGGCTCCTGTAAAGACTGTTTTGACCTTAAGTGTGTAGACATCCTTTATCCTATTAGCGGCAATTCCTTTTTGCTCGTTAAATGACGCACCGATTTTTGCAAGAAGCTCAACTGCAGCCCTCTCAAGCATAAAACTCTGAGAGCCTCATCACAATGGTCGCCCTATTTATAAAGGACTAAAAAGATAGTCGCCCAACGCAATACATCTTATAAAGAGGGTGCAATTGTATGGGCGGTTATGTTTGGAATAAACCATTCATGGCAAGCACATTTTACAAAATAATTCTTATCAGCCAGAGAATAAAGAAACCTAAAAATATTAAACCAAGTATAATGCCGGTTAATCGCCTGTATTTATTTAATTTATTTTCGAACAAATAAATTAGAGAAACAATAGGCACAGACCAAAACATTGGGTTGAATTCAAATGCCTTTTTAATATCTAAACTCAGTAGGCTGATATATGCACGAGTTATTCCGCATCCGGGACATTCTATGCCAAATACAGACTTGAAAAGGCAGGGTATTTTTAACCAATACATTGCGACGGCAATTGCTAAAATAATCAGGCAATCGATTAGTTTGTGATTATATTTTGAAATTTTCACAATATCCCTCTGCTATTTTTTATAATAAAAAAGGCAAGAAAACAAACGAGTTTCTTGCCTTTTTGTTATTATGCGGGAATTCCGCTATCAAATGTACCCTTTTTGCTCTCGTACTCTTCGTCTGACATATTGAGAATTTGGATTCCCATGATGATTCCCTTGATGCCGTTGATAAGAGCGATGATTCCGCAAGAGATTACTCCAAAAATGATTCTTTTTACGCCTTTTTGTGAATCTCCTTGAAGGAAACAGGGAACTCCATAACAGTTGAAGAGTATGCAAAGGATAGCAAATGTAACTCTGTTGTCCATTTATAAATCCTCCTTTCCTGATGTATTTCTATATGCGTATATGCTACAACTTAGTAGTGATACATTGGTTGAAATATGTGGTCGGGGATAATTAACAATGGGATATGTCAATCTGATTTATATATAAAAAATCTATGTTTCAGTAAGTTCATTATAGCACCTTGTTTTTTAAAAGTCATATGCTAAGGGCATAAAATGGCTTTTTGTCGTAAAAAATCGAAAGCACCCAATTCCAGCTTGGAATCGGGTGCTTTTATATTGAGTTATAGAATTAAATCAGACCGAATTTCTGAATAATAAGCAAAACAAATATTGCGCAGGCGATTATCATAAGCGCTATGCCAAGAGCAGTGAAAATTCGAGGGAGCACCTTTTCCCTTGAGGAAAATGAACGAATACCATTCATTTTATTATATCGATATTCACATTCGAATATCTCGGCAGGGAGTTTCTTTTCTAAAAGGTTTATAACTTGGAATTTTCCATTGTTGTTAAGGTCGTATGAGCTCAGTGATAACTGCCAATTTCGGCATAGTATAACAAGAATAAGTCCCGATAACAATAAAATGATTCCACATATACTAAGATTGCCGAATGCAAATGACGCTCCAATGAGTGCAATAAGGGTTGTGCAGAGGGTGGTGTAGAGGTTTACCGTTTCCTGGCGGCGCTCCATAAGCTTTTCCGATGTTTCAATCATAATGCGATACTGCTCTAAAATGAGCTGCATTTCGGAGTCGGTAAAAGATTCGTTTCCTTCGGTTTTGTGAAGAAGGGCATTATCCATCTGCCAACCGCATTCTCTTTTTAAAAAGTCGGCCGCCTCGCTGAGCGGAAAAGTCTGAAATCTTGAATGCATGGGGTCCTGCTCCGAATAATCGTATTCGTACCAAGAGCGGTCTTGTGAATCAGGGTCTGCCTTAAAAACAACAATGCGCTTGCCCAGTCGCTCAGCTTTTTTGACCTCCCAAGAAATATGTTTTCCAACTGAATTGCGTTCTCCTGAAAGTGAATCAAAAAGTACAACAAGCTGACTGTCCTTTAATTTTTGCAGAGCACGTGAATGCCAGTTTTTATTATTGCAATCGGGCTCAAACATAAATATGCTGTTGCACTCATCAATTTCCTCTTTAATTTTGGAAAGGATGTCTTTTACGATTTTGTAATCGTCAAATTTGTATATCACATAAATATTCATAATATGACTCCTTGCGACATAAATTACACAATGATTATATCATGGTTGACGGCAGAATTCAATAACCAAGCAAAACAAAAAACACCCCGCCTAAATACGACGAGGTGTTTTTGCACAGCTGTTATCAACCATTATGATGTCAAATTATAATGTTTAGGCAACCGATCCTAACCATCCACATAGGAAAATCATACCCACATACAAGAAAATTCCAAGAATTGATAATAACAAACAAACTTTTGCAAATCTGTTATGTTTTATAAATATTATACCGCGTATTATTCCAATAATACAAGAAATCAATGGAAGTAATATCGGGAACATAGTGACAAAATACCAAAATGGATTTGTGATGGAATCTAAATTAAATATCCCAATTATTAATAATCCCCAAAAAGAAGTAGCCAATAAAGATGGAATATGAATACAAACATTGATTATACCGTGTATTAGTAATGACGGTTTAGCTCTCATAACCACGTCTCCTTTATTAATATATTATAATAATTATAACATAAAGCTACAAATCAAACAAGAGGTATAGCAATTTTGGTCATACGAATCCACCTTGACGAAGGTTTTAGTGAAATCGTTCGCTTGCGCTCACGGTGAAATAATTCACTTCGTGAATTGTGAAATTTGATGCTGTCGCATCAAGTGAAATTAAATCCACCCACCGCCGCAGCGATTTCATCCGAACGTAGTGAGGATTTCACATTGCGAAGCAATATTTCACCCACCCTTAAGGGTGGATTTAGTTGAAAAAGACCTAATGCAAAGCATTAGGTCTTTTTCTGGTGGGAGCGGATGGATTCGGACCATCGAAGTCATAGACAACAGATTTACAGTCTGCCCCCTTTGGCCACTTGGGTACACTCCCGAATATTAAGTTTTACTGCCGGCACAAAAAGTGCTTGGAGCTGGTGGACGGATTCGAACCCCCGACCTGCTGATTACAAATCAGCTGCTCTACCAGCTGAGCTACACCAGCACAAGACAGCTTAATTATATTAACATAGTATTTAACTTTTGTCAACACTTTTTTTAGCTTTTTCTAAAAACTTTTTGCGCCGCCGTTATGAAAATCGACAGCCCCTCACAAACCCTACTTTCGCCGCCTCTAAAATTGTTAAATTATTGACATTTAAAAGCGTATGGGTTATAATAAAAAGGTAATTGTTGATAAGTCAACAATTGTTCTAAAACACAAAAAAGGCAGATATTTGCCCCTATAATTTTTTGAAAGGAAAATAAGAAAATGAGCGAAATTTCCAATAAACACGAAGCTTTGTTTACACCTTGGAAAATCGGAAACGTCGAGATTAAAAACCGAATTGTTATGTGCCCTATGGGCGGTACATCTCTCTTTGGTTGGTTCGAGCTCGGCGGATGCCACTTTGATAAGGAGGCGGCAAAGCTCTTTTTAGAGAGAGCCAACAATAACGTTGGCCTTATTATCCCCGGCATTGCGCCCCTTCGCGACACATTCTGGGGCAAATGGCTCTGGCAAAATCCCAAAATGTTCGAAGACTTAAAAGAGTTTATGGACGAAATACATAAAACAGGAGCAAAGCTTTTCGTTCAGCTTACCGCTGGAATGGGCAGAAGCTGGGCTATAACCGAGCTCGTTGCTCCTCTTCATAAAAATAAAATTACCCGTGCAATCGTAAAACCCATTATTGACACCTCCCACGAGCTTGCAAGCCCCAGCCCCCAGCCTTCCCGTTGGGCGCATGATATCATCTGCCCCGAAATGACAAAGGAACAGATTCACGAGATTATCGAGGCCTTTGCAAAAACTGCAAAGCTCTGCCGTGATGCAGGCGTTGACGGTGTCGAGGTTCACGCCGTTCACGAAGGCTATCTCCTTGATCAGTTTGCCATCGAATTCTTTAATAAGAGAACCGACGAATACGGCGGAAGCTTTGAAAACCGCTATCGCTTTGCCGCTGAGGTTGTTAAGGCA
>JAZRHT010000039.1:0-7990 GCA_045644905.1 Oscillospiraceae bacterium | reverse complement strand
CCTTACCCATTATTTAACTCCTCCTATTATATCACTGAGCGAGGTTATATTATATTTATCCATAACCTCGGGCAGATTATTTACTATATCTCTGCAAACAAAGGGATCGATGAGGTTTGCGGCGCCAACTTCAACTGCGGTTGCGCCTGCAAGCATCATTTCGATAACATCCTCTGCGCTGCTTACGCCGCCCATTCCGACAACGGGAATTTTAACGGCATTTGCAACCTGATAAACCATTCGAACGGCAACGGGGAAAATTGCGCTACCCGAAAATCCTCCCATTTTATTAGCGATAACAGGCTTTTTGGTTTTAAGGTCGATTCTCATTCCAAGAAGCGTATTTATAAGGCTAATTCCGTCCGCTCCTGCATCCTCACAAGCCTTTGCGATGGAAACAATATCGGTAACGTTGGGAGAAAGCTTTATAATGACAGGTTTTGTTGTAACCTTTTTTACTGCTTTTGTTACTTCCGCGGCGGCCTCGGGAGATGTTCCGAAGCTCATTCCACCGCCGTGAACATTAGGGCAGCTTACGTTAACTTCGAGCCATCCAACCTGCTCTTCTTTATCGAGTTTTTCGCAGGTGTAGGCATAGTCCTCAATAGAAAAGCCGCTAACGTTCGCCATAACCTTTTTATTGAAGCATCTTTTAAGTTTAGGAAGTTCCTCTGAAATAACCTTTTCAACACCGGGGTTCTGAAGGCCAACTGCATTTATCATACCTGCATAGCATTCAGCAATTCTCGGAGTGGGGTTTCCAAAGCGAGGATCTTTTGTTGTTCCTTTAAAGGAAAATGTGCCAAGCACATTTATATCATAAAGCTCTGCAAATTCATAACCATATCCAAAAGTTCCGCTTGCGGGAATTATGGGGTTGTCAAGCTCAATGCCGCAAAGGTTTACATTCATTTTTCCCATAGAATTTCCTCCTTTTTAAGCACAGGGCCATCTTTACAAATTCTCTTATATCCAGTTACAGTTTTGCAGGAGCAGCCCATACAAGCGCCGAAACCGCAACCCATTCTTTCCTCAAAGGAAAGCTGACCTGAGGTTTTAAGATTATTGTAAATTGCACGAAGCATAGGCTCGGGACCGCAGGTGTAATAATATGAATAATCCATATCTTTTGCGGCATCAGTTACAAAGCCACGAGCTCCCATAGAGCCATCGACAGTTGTAACTGTAACATCTGCACCGAGGGCTTCAAACTCCTCTTTATAGAAAACTTCGCTTTCTGTATTAAATCCAAGGATAACAGAAACCTTTTTTCCCTCTTTTATAAGTTTTTTCGCAAGTAAGTAAAGGGGCGGAACACCGACACCGCCGCCAAGAAGCAGAGGTTTTTCTCCGCTTTCCGAGGTGTCATAGCCGTTGCCGAGTCCTGTTAGAACATCGAGAGTGCCGCTTTTCATTTTGGACATCTCTTCTGTTCCCTTTCCGACAACCTTATAAATAATGGTTACAACGTCACCCTCGCAGTCACAAACCGAAATGGGACGGCGCAGGAATAGTCCGTCAAGTTTAATATTTATAAACTGACCTGAGGCGGTGATATCAGAGGTATCACCGCGCAGGCACATTCTATAAACATTTTCGGTTAGAGGGGTGTTTTCGATGATTTCAAAAAGTCCCTGTTTCATTTTAACTCCTTAATTTAGGCATCAATTGTTGAAATTGTAAGTGTTGTTTCCTCTAAAACATCAAGAAGAACGCGAACTGTGTCAAGCGCAGTAAAGATTGTAACGTTATTGTCTGTTGCAACCTTTCTGATTTCCTGACCATCGCTAGCCTGACCCGAAGATGCAACGTCACGGGTGTTAATTACATAGGCAATGTGTCCCTGACGAATTGCCTCGGGAATTTCTTCGCTTCCGTCGCTTATTTTACCAAGAACATGGGTGCGAATTCCATTTTCTTTTAAGAACTTTGCAGTTCCCTCGGTTGCCTGAATGTTAAATCCGAGGTTATAGAATCTGCGGATAAGAGGAAGTGCTTCCTCCTTGTCCTTATCGGCAATTGTTGCAAGAACTGTTCCATAATTCTGAAGGTGCATTCCCGAAGCCTGAAGCGCCTTATAGAGTGCACGATTGAGTCTATCATCATATCCGATTGCTTCACCGGTAGATTTCATTTCGGGAGAGAGATATGCATCAAGTCCACGAATCTTGTTAAAGGAGAAAACGGGAACCTTTACATAAACTCTGCTCTTTTCCTGAGGATAGATATCGAATATTCCCTGCTCTTTAAGGCTCTTGCCTAAGATAACCTCGGTTGCAATATCCGCAAGGCTATATCCTGTTGCCTTAGAAAGGAAAGGAACTGTTCTCGAAGAACGGGGATTTACCTCGATAATGAAAACGTTTTCGTTTTCGTCAACGATAAACTGAATATTGTAAAGACCCACGATGCCAATTCCGAGACCTAATTTCTTAGCATACTGAAGGATAATACCTTTAACCTTATCAGAAATACTGAATGTGGGATAAACGCTTATCGAGTCACCGCTGTGAACACCTGTTCTCTCAACGAGCCCCATGATACCGGGAACAAAAACGTCTCGTCCGTCGCAAATAGCGTCAACCTCGACCTCTTTACCCTGAATATATTTATCAACTAAAACAGGCTTGTCCTCGTCAATTTCAACGGCGGTTTTAAGATAATGGCGGAGCTGATCTTCGTTAGCAACTATCTGCATAGCTCTACCGCCCAAAACAAAGCTGGGACGAACTAAAACAGGATATCCAATTTCAGCAGCGGCATTGATACCGTCCTCAATCTTTGTAACTGCCTTGCCCTGAGGCTGAGGAATGTTAAGGCTCTTTAAGATTCTCTCGAAGCTGCCTCTGTCTTCTGCCTTTTCGATAGCATCGCAGTCTGTTCCTATAATTTTAACTCCCATATCACGCATAGGCTCTGCGAGGTTGATAGCGGTCTGTCCGCCGAGAGATGCGATAATTCCCTCGGGGTTTTCAAACTCGATGATATTCATAACATCCTCGGGAGTGAGAGGCTCGAAATAGAGCTTATCAGCGGTTGTATAGTCGGTTGAAACAGTTTCGGGGTTGTTGTTTATAATAATTGCCTCATAGCCCGAATTTTTAATTGTTGTAACGGCGTGAACGGTTGAATAGTCAAATTCAACACCCTGACCGATACGAATGGGGCCCGCTCCGAGAACAACAATTTTCTTTTTATCGGTTAAGATAGATGTGTTCTCTCCTGTATAGGACGAATAGAAATAAGGGATATATGCGCCTGTGTGGCATGTGTCAACCATTTTAAATACAGGGAACATATTATGCTCTTTTCTGAAGTTATAAACCTCAAGCTCGGAGCATTTCCACATACGAGCAACATACTTATCGCTAAAGCCCATTTTCTTGGCTGCAAGAAGAGTTTCCTTGTCTTTTGCGTTTGCCTTTAAGGTTTCTTCCATATCGATAATTTTCTTGATGCTTTCAAGGAAGAATTCGGTTATCATGGTAATTTCATGAATTTCTTCTACCGTTGCTCCACGAGCGAAAAGCTCGGCAATAGCAAAGATATTATCAGAACGGAACTCTGTGATATATTCTAAGAGCTCCTCTTTGCTCATATTATCAAACTTTGCGTGATAGATATGGTTTACACCAACCTCAAGAGAACGAGTTCCCTTAAGAAGAGCTTCCTCGAGATTAGATCCGATTCCCATAACCTCGCCTGTTGCCTTCATCTGGGTTCCTAATGTGTTGGGCGCAGTTGTAAATTTATCAAAGGGGAATCTGGGAAGCTTTGCAATAACATAATCAAGCTTAGGCTCAAAGGATGCGTTGGTGTTTGCGATAGCAATATCCTCAAGTGCCATACCAACAGCGATTTTAGCGGTTACTCTTGCGATAGGATATCCGCTTGCCTTAGATGCAAGAGCGGAAGAACGAGAAACACGAGGGTTAACCTCAATAAGGTAATATTCGCTCGAATTGGGGTTTAAAGCAAACTGAACGTTGCATCCGCCCTCAATTTTAAGCTCCTTAATAAGCTTAATTGCGCTATCATTGAGCATTTTAAGGTCGTCATCATTTAAGGTCATGATAGGAGCGACAACGATAGAGTCACCTGTGTGAACACCAACGGGGTCGATATTTTCCATTCCGCAGATGGTTATTGCATTGTCGTTAGAGTCACGCATAACCTCGAATTCAATTTCTTTATATCCCTTTACGCTCTTTTCGATAAGAACCTGATTTACGGGAGAAAGCTTAAAAGCGTTAAGGCCAATTTCAACAAGCTCGTCCTCGTTATTAGCAAAGCCGCCGCCTGTACCACCAAGGGTAAATGCAGGGCGAAGAACAACGGGATATCCGATTCGCTTTGCGGCCTCTTTTGCTTCATCTATGCTATAAGTGATTTCGGAAGGAATTGTGGGTTCGCCGATAGACTGACAGAGTTCCCTGAACATTTCTCTGTCCTCTGCTCTTTCGATACTCTCGCTGCTTGTTCCGAGAAGCTCGACTCCGCATTCTTTTAAAATGCCTTTCTTTTCAAGCTGCATAGCAAGGTTAAGACCGGTCTGACCGCCGATTCCGGGCAGAATTGCGTCAGGGCGCTCATAGCGGAGAATTTTTGCGATGTATTCAAGGGTGAGGGGCTCCATATAGACCTTATCTGCAATAGTTGTGTCGGTCATAATAGTTGCAGGGTTGGAGTTACAGAGAACAACCTCATAGCCTTCCTCCTTAAGAGCGAGGCAAGCCTGAGTTCCTGCATAGTCAAACTCAGCGGCTTGTCCGATAACGATAGGACCAGAGCCGATGATAAGAATTTTCTTTAAATCTGTTCTTTTAGCCATTTTCTTTTCCTCCGAACATCTATTCTAAATCAAATTTATTATAAACTACTTTGCCATTACATACGGTTAAAATACATTCTCCGAAAAGTTTTTCGCCTTCAAACGGAGTTGCTTTTCCCTTAGATAAGAATTTATCTGGGTCAACTGTAAACTCACTGTCTAAATCCCAAAGCGAGAAATCATCGTTAAGCGGGATATTAAATCTTTCGCGCGCATTATACACAAGAAGGTCTAAAAGCCTTTCCATTGTGATTATTCCCGTTTTCACAAAGTGAGTGTACATTACGGAAAAAGCGGTTTCAATTCCGACTATTCCAAAGGCGCTTTTCTCAAGGCCTCTTGATTTTTCTTCAGCACTATGGGGTGCGTGGTCGGTTGCTATCATATCGATAGTTCCATCCTTTATTCCCTCAATTAGCGCAAGTCTGTCTTCCTCACTTCTAAGGGGAGGATTCATTTTATACTTTCCGTCTTCTTTAAGGCAGCTATCATCAAGCACAAGGTAGTGCGGGCCTGTTTCGCAGGTCACGTTAACTCCTCGCTTTTTAGCTTCCCGTATAATCTCAACGCTTTCTTTTGTGGAAATATGGCAAACGTGATACTTACAACCAATTTCCTCCACAAGCTTTAAATCTCTTGCAATTTGCTCATATTCACTCGCTGAGCAAATGCCTCTATGGCCGTTTGCCTTTGCATATTTTCCATCGTGAATATATCCGCCGTTTAAAAGCGAATTAACTTCACAATGGGCAACTATCATTTTATCAAGCTTATTAGCGATTTCCATTGCCGAGCGCATCATATCATCGCTCTGCACTCCCCTGCCGTCATCAGAATAAGCAATTGCCATGTCCTTCATTCCAACTAAATCAGAAAGCTCTTCGCCTTTTTGCCCTACTGTTATAGACGCATAAGGATAAACGTTTATAACCGCGTCACGCTCAATTATTTGAAGCTGCTCTTTAATATGCTCGCAGCTATCGGGCACGGGAGAAAGGTTTGGCATTGTGCAAACTGCAGTGTAGCCGCCTGCGGCAGCTGCCTTAGAGCCCGTTTCAATAGTTTCCTTATAAGAAAAGCCCGGTTCACGAAAGTGCACATGCACATCGCAAAAACCGGGCAAAACGTCGTATTTTGAAATGTCGAAAGGGACAAGAGACTGAGCCTGCATAGTGCAAGCTGAATATGAAAAATTATCAGATATTTTTTGTTTAGCTTTTAAAGTTTTCATCTCTGACATCTTAAATTTCATCCCCTATATAAAACAAAAAGCCCTGCTGAAATCGGCAAGACAAACATATATGAAAACAGATGCAGCTATAGCGCATCAATTAGACATATCATTACAACCTTGTCGACCTCTCTGGATCGCTTTAAAGATTTATTTTTATAGATTATACCACTTAAAAAAACCTTTGTCAACAAAGTTTTGCCATTCTTTTTTTAGTTTTAACGAAAAATCTAAATAATTTCATGAAAAATGTTTTTTTCATTGACAATAGATGCTGTTTCGTGATAGAATAATTGTCGCGAATTGAATATAACGGGGTGTAGCGCAGATGGTAGCGCGCCAGTTTCGGGTACTGGAAGCCGTGGGTTCGAATCCCGCCACTCCGACCACATAAGAACGAAAGTTATGATACCGTTGGTATTGCAACTTTCGTTCTTTTTATATTCCCGAAAAACCTTGTGGCATAAAGCTTTTCACCACTTCGGCACAAAAGATTAGTTTGATTGTATCAAAATTGACTATACAAAAGTCGAAGTGAGAGGACTTAAACCTACCCATTTTAACCCGTTCCAATAACAATGAAATTTATCTCGAAAAGATTCGTTTCATTGTGGAGATAAATTTCATCATGAAAATAGAATAATTTCATTGTCGAAGGAATGTTTCGTTGCGACTTATAAAAGTTACGGTACCATTTTTATTGAAACAGAGGTTACAATGTGATATAATAAATGAAATACATCTACGGAGGTCTAATTATGGCTTTAATCAAGTGTCCTGAATGTGGGAAGGAAGTTTCTAACAAATCCAATATTTGTATTCATTGTGGATTTCCAATATCGTCGTTATCAGAAAAAACAGGCATAGTCACTATAAAATTTCAATCCCCGCCTATTGATAGTGTTGCTACAGTAAAAAGCCAAACACAGAATATCGTCACAACTAATGGGCGCATATTATGTACCATTGAACCTGGTAGAGTTTCAAAATTTACTATTGATAATGATACTGAGATTTATGCGATTCCTACATACGGCCCTAACTTCAGAAAAGAAAAATGTAAAACCAATAGTATTTATTTATCACATAATAAAAACACTCGCATACAACTTTCCTATGTCAAGGTCAAGTTGGGGTTAGCGTATAACCTTGTTCTAAACGAAATTGATGTGATAGATAGTGACTAATGCTTCCTCGTTAGCAAACCTATCATATTTTATTGCAATTTCGACATCCTCTTTTGGCAGTTTCATTTTGTGCGAAACCCTGTGATACCTTTTTTTGAAACTGTATCATTAATTATAAGTCTAATTCATATTAAATTGTGTTGGTTGCATCCCTCTTTTCGGTTGCATTTTAATGCAACTTTGCAACCATATGCAACCCGTATCAAAAATTGCGTTATAATTCAAAAAATAACCTATGCATCGGCATGGGTTATTTTTTATAAAAAGAGATTCGAACCCGACAATTAACATTAGTAACTATATTATAGCATAAAAAACAAATAAGTATTGCATAGTTTAGTAGAAAGTGTTATTATAATAGTATATTATGGGTTATTATGCAGAAAAATATAGAAATGGAGATTTTATAGCATGAAGACAATGACCAAGCGCGCATTTTCTTTGGTAATGGCATTAGCCTTATCGCTAAGCATCCTTATAGGCGTAAGGATTCCCGCACAAGCGGCGACAGTCGATTACGTTTATTCTGGTAAGTACATATACAACTGGGGAACTCGTGAAACAGTTGCAACATTCCTCTCCCCTAACGCAATTGAATTCTATAAGGATAACAATACGTCTTATTTAGAGCTTGCTTCTCTTTCGGGAAACGCAAATACAAGCAGTACTCCTTCAAGTGCTCTTTATAAAAAGCTGTATCAATTAATGGCTAAAAGTCGGAGGCCAAGCGGTCTTAGGAAG
>JAZRHT010000038.1:0-1944 GCA_045644905.1 Oscillospiraceae bacterium | reverse complement strand
CAATATGAAACCATCGGTCAGTTTTGGGACGAGATGGCAGAAATCTATGGTCTTGAAAACCTGCAAGGATTGGGATATAATTGGCAGGGCGGTAAGATTTCCTATGCTATCGGTTTAAAGAACGGTCTGATTAAAGATTATAACGTGAACATAGTTCTGCCCGATGAAAATTGGTCGGTTGCAAAAGGCAAAACCGATAATTTAAAGCGAATTTACGATGAAATATACAAAAGCGGTCCCCTAATGTTTGAAATCGAAACGTTTTTCGAAAACGGAAGTTGCGAAATTCAATATTATAGGAAGTAAATATTATTGTATAGGCGGTGCGTTATGCAAAGCAAAAAGAAAATTGAGCCTTGGAGAATTCTCGTTTTTATAGTATCGGCGGCGTTTATTGTGTTTATATGGATAAAAAAGGACATTGCCGCAATTTACACTACAATGCCGAAAGAACAAATTGCCCCGCTTATTGTAACAACAATCCTTGTTACGCTCTTTAAGGTTTTAGTAATTACGGGCGCACTGCTTTTAATTAAATGGATTGTGAGCAAAATCAAAAACAGAGACAAATAGTTGGAGCCCCCGTTCTTTTGAGCGGGGGATTTATTTTGGAAATTACCCTTTTACGCTTGTTTTTTAAGGGGTAAAGTGCTACAATCGTGGTTAGAAATGCGTAAATTACGCAAACGAGGTGAAAGCTTTGAAAAAAGCCAACGTTGATATGCTATCGGGCCCAATAACGAGAGGTCTGCTCTCTATGTCGATTCCGATAATGATAATGAACGTTATGCAGTCGCTTTTCAACATTATAGATATGACGGTGCTCGGCAAATTTGCGGACGATACCGCCGTTGGTGCAGTTGGCGCTTGCGGGACACTTATAGCGCTATGCACAGGACTGCTCGTCGGCATAGCAGCAGGCGCAAATATCGTTGTTGCAAAGAGAATCGGCGAGGGCGACAGAGAACATGTTGAGAAATCTGTCGGAACAGCGATACTTCTTGCGGTAGTTGGAAGTCTTGCGCTTCTTATCATCGGCGTTATATTCGCAGAAGACTTTTTAAGGCTTACAAACTGTCCTGATACCATACTCCCTAAGGCAACCGTATATTTCAGGCTATATTTCTGCGGTGTTCCCGTTATTATGCTTTACAACTTTTTCGCCGCTATTTTAAGAGCGACGGGCGACACCAAGCGCCCTATGTACTTTTTGATTATCGGCGGCGTCGCAAAGATATTTCTTAATCTATTTTTCATAAAGGTTCTTCATACAACAGTTGAAGGTGTTGCAATTTCGACCATTATTTCCAATGCCATTGCAGGTGCGCTCTGCTTTATAACAATGCAAAGGAGCGCCGCTCCTCTTAACTTCAAAAGACTACGTTTTTATGCCTCAGAGGTCAAGGAGATACTGTTTGTAGGTGTTCCGGCAGGACTTCAAAGTGCGCTTTATTCCCTTGCGAACGTTGTTATCACAACAGCGGTCAACGGTTTTGGAGCAGATGCCACAACAGGAATTTCAATAGCAAACCAATTTGACAGCATACTTTATCAGATTACATACGCACCGTCGCTTGCGACTACGCCTTTTGTGGCTCAAAATCTCGGCGCAGGAAATGTTAAGAGAGTTAAAAAGATTCTCGGGCGCTCAGTTTTGATAACAGCGCTCATTGGCGGTGTTTTTGGATCGCTTTCAGCGGTATTTTCAGGTCAGTTGTCCTCGCTTATGTCCTCGACTCCCGCTGTGATTCAGTATTCTCAGCAGAAAATGATAATCATATCCAGCACATATTTCATTTGCGGCATCAACGAGATATTCGGAGGTGTAATGCGTGGCTTAAGACGGCCAATACTCCCCACCATTTGCACGCTTGTCTATATGTGTTTATTCAGATTTGTATGGGTTTATGGCATTTTCCCGCTTTATCCAAATCTGACGTTCTT
>JAZRHT010000037.1:0-2070 GCA_045644905.1 Oscillospiraceae bacterium | reverse complement strand
CTCACTGTCATCAGGTATATTCTCGGCATTGGGGATAGAAAAAGCCGAGAGGCTTTGAACAAGCTCTGCTTTTTCCTTTTTTGCCCTTTCGATGTCACTTGTAAACTTATCTACAAGACGGATTTGAGTACCTATCGAGCCCATTTCCTCGTCTGTTGGAAATTCGTTTTCAAAAAGCTCGGAAATCGCCTTAAGCTCGGGGCTTTGGAGTTTCTTTTGCTCCTCTACCTTTAAGATCAGAGCTTTATTATAGCTCTCTATCTTTTGGGAAAGCTCAAAAATCTCGCTATTTTCAGGGATTTTGCCCGAATATTTTTCTTTGAGGCTTGCGATTTTGGCGCTTAAGGCTTCGCACTTTGCAAGAAGCTTTTGATAGTTTTCCTTTTTAATTTCGGTCGCTTCTGCGCTTCTTTTTGCCGAAATAATATCGGAAATCCTATTTTTCTCCTTCTCTAACTGCGCCTTTTTGTCCGAGAGGTCTTTTATCTCGCTTGAAATTCTTTTAAATTCTTCATCCTCTTTTACAAGGCGCTCAATATCATTTTTAGCGGAATAAATATTGCGCTTGGCAAGGTCAATTTTTCCGTTTTTACCTTCGATATCTTTAATGGCTTTAGAAAGCACGTTTTTTGCCGACTCAAATTCGTCCATATCGTCGGCACTATCGGTAACTGCGCTTATCTTATTTCTTATGCTTGAGGGCACAAGGGAGAAATCGGCGGTGCCGTTTGAAAAGGTGCTTTTAACGAAGCCGTCCTCATCAACTCCGAAAAGCTCAGCGCCGATATTCTCAGAAAAATCAGCAGAGGGTTTGCCCGTTTTGGCGTCGATAAGCTCAAAGCTATCGCCCGTTATACTATACCTATCAAACGAGCGGATAATTCTATACTGTCTGCCGCCGACCTCAAATGTAAGTCTGCCGCCATAATTTCCGCCGCCGAAGGGATAGTATTTCGCTCTTTCGCTGCTATCCGCAGAGCTTGTTTTTCTCGCAGTCGGGAAAGAATAAAACATTGCCTTAATAAATGCGGCGAGGGTGGTTTTGCCAAATCCATTTTGCTCGAATTTGGTTGTGATGCCATCTTCAAAATCAATGTGGTAATCACGAAGGGCGCCAAAGGCGGAGATGGTTAAATCAATGAGTTTCATTATTCCAGCGCCTCCCCTCTGAGCGCATAAATTCCATATAGAATTGCTGCGTCCTTTTCCGCTTCAGAAAGCTCGCTCGAAAGCACGTTTCTAACAAATTCGCCTTTGAGCGAAACGTCGTTTTTATAGTTTTCGGCATCAATTTTAATTCTGCTCTTGTCTTTGAGTTTGGCGAAAAAGAAGGTGTTTTGCAGATATGTTAGCAGCTGGGCAGTGTCCTTGTTTGTGTCAAGGGTGTATGTGCCCGTAAGCACAATTTTTACCATATCGCCTTCTTTTACACCATTCTCCATAAGGGCGCAGGAAACCGCGCTTTTAATCTCGCCATAATCGTTTTTGCCCGAAATATCAACCTCGATTTCAAACATATTTCTTATAGAAAATCCCGAAACAAACTGAATTTCTCGGCTATCGGTGTCGAGCATATAAAAGCCTTTTATTCCGCTTTCGTCAAAGCCTCGGCTCTCGGGGCAGCCACAGTAGGCATACTTTCCGCGCTCGTCAAGTTCTCCCTCACTATGCTCGTGAATGTGGCCTAAGGCGAGGTAGTCTATGTTTTTACCTTTTAAGGAACTTAGGTTGATTTCGCTTTGAATATCGCCGTGCAAAACTGCGATGTTATAGCGCTCAGGGGAAAGAGAAAGGCTTGTGTAGATGACGTTTTTATTAAGGTCGCTTATCTGAATTCCTGCGACGGTTACATTGTCGTAATTATGATATTCCCAAGCATTTGAGAATATTTTAAGGTTAGAAGGAAGTTCGGGAAGCTCTGCAAAGGGATTGTTTTCATCGTGGTTTCCTAAAAGGAGCAGGAAATCTATTTCAGAGGCATCCGAAATTATACTCGCGACTGTTTTAACTGTGTCGGGAGTGACTTTTTTATGGTCAAACATATCGCCTGCAATTATAAAAAGGCGCACC
>JAZRHT010000036.1:0-2539 GCA_045644905.1 Oscillospiraceae bacterium | reverse complement strand
CAAAAATAAAAAATGGGTGAATCCTGGCGCAGTACGGCTTTCGGCAAGTCGCAACGAAGGTGTATTTTATGCCCTTTGATTAGCGCAGAATTTGTAGTAATCAAAAGGCGGGCCCTGCTCCGACAAATTTCGCCGGAGCAGCAAGGGTTCTCGGTATAGATTAGGTCGGTTTAAGCAAAGCGAGAAAAAACACAACGAAAACTGGCCGCAAAATACCCGCCACTGCGGCAATTAAAAGGCACAAATTTTTATCATAGGCTTTGAGCCTTTTAATTGCCGCCCGCCCGAGAAGGCGGAATAGGAAAAATACGAACTTCGATTTACTCCTATTTTATAGCAAACCCTTGTAAAAACTTGTCGAAATACGTCGACAAAAGTAATAAAAACGCACAAATTACCGATTATTTCACATAAAATGGGAATTTATGCGCTTTTATTACTGCCCGACCAAAAAGGTCGGGCAGATATGTATAACTTATTTATTGTTATAAACAACATTTACGCCGTCATGTGTGGGACATCCGTAAACGCCTTGACCACCGCCGTAGAGCTGGTCGAAGGTGCAATTGATAAAGTGATCCTCGCCTGCATTGTGAACGTGATTGTCATCTACAACCTGGTTGCCATTTGCGTCGGTGGGATGACCATAACGAGGGTTGGAATAAGCGGAGTTGCTTACGCCCGCCTGAACCCTTACATAAGGCCAGCTTGTTCCTGCAAACTCGCAGTAGGTGTAGTTTGCCCAGTCATTGTATGTAACAGTGACGTTTTCGCAGGTGAGTTGAGGAGCAGCTGCACAGGTTCTTCCGTCGATGTCCTGGGTCTTGCCAGGGTTGCCAATCAGCATACCGCAACGGCGATATGCGTACCATTGATAAGAAGAAGTAACATCGTTATAGGCATCAATTCTGCAAGCAACGTTACAGTCTTTCATAACAATAGTGGCATTTCCGCTCGCACCACCAACAACGCCACCGGTGGAATTATCGAAGTCGCCCCACTGAGCTGCAATAGTCGTGGAAGCATCTACATTTATGTTTTTGAAGGTCTGCTCTCCAGATGCCCAACCAACGATACCACCAGCATAGTACTGATAGTCAGCAACATTTGTGTTGGTGACAGTAATATTCTCGAAGGTTGTTTTACCGCCGCTAACGGCAGCAACAGTTCCGCACAGGGCGGACTCACCGGAGATATCAGCTCTGTCGATGATCAGGTTCTTAATTGTGGCATCTTCAACTGCGCCGAAGAATCCAAGACCGCAGTCACTATAATAGTAGCCGTTATCAAGTGCCCAGGTGTTCTGGCTCATGCCGGAGATTGTGTGGTTTTGACCATCAAAGGTTCCCTTAAATGATGTATCTTTACGATAAGAGCCGATGGGTTCAAAGACGACGCCGGCCAAATCAAGATTTTTGCTCAGTGTAATGGTTTTACCTTCAAAGGTGTTACCGCCGTCAACAAGTTCACCAAGTCCTGCAAGCTGCTCTGAGGTCGTTAACGCAAATTCTTTGTCGGTATCGTTGTACCAAGATGTGTCAGCAGTGCCGTCCCAAGTATCTTTCTTTGCGGCCTCAACCTCTGCCTCGTAGTCAGCAATGGCACCGGTAAACCATTCTGCGCAGTTGGTGATTTCTGCATTTGCCTTTTTCTGCTCGGGAACACCAAAGGCGGTGTCGAGAGCTGCTTTAGCAGCTGCGAAGGTGGTTGTTCTGCCCTGAAGAGCGTCGTTTGCATTTTCGAAGCCTGCGGCTTGAACTGCCTGAGAAAGAACGAGAATATCATACTTTCCGTTGCCGTTGCCGTCGAGCTTTTCAACATGCTCATTGGTTGCATTCTTGCTTAAGTAAACCTGAAGCAGGGAAGGAACTGTGGTTTCACCGGGCTTTAAAGGTGCGGAGTGAACAAATTCCATAACGTTATAGTTTTTACCATCGATAACGTCGACGTAATCCTTTACAACGTTCCAAGCGCCGGGAAACTTAAATTCGCTTCCGTTTTCATTATTAGTTGAAAGACCAATTACAGAGGCGAGCTCCTCAATGCTAAGGCTACCCATTTCAAGTGCAATAAGAGTACGAACATAGGCATCGCTTTTGCCTGTGTTCTTTACTGAAACGTACTTATCGATAACATTGTTCATTGTGAACTGACGATATGCGCCGTTGTCACCAAGGTTTTTCCAGCCTAACTCGCCCACATAAGGGTAGAGTGGCTTGTCTTGTGTGAAATCAACAAGATTGCCGTTTTCATCGTACTCCTGCTCGATCTGTTCAATTTTAACGTTACCAAGAGTCATAACGTTAACGTCGCTCTTCTCATCCTGAAGATAAGCGACGGTTCCGCCGATAGCAAGCGCTGCGGTGAGTATGTAAGCGCCGACTGTCAGCAAGATTTTCTTTGCCTTTTTCATTTTCCATATCCTCCCTAAAAGGAAATATTTTTTGCCGGAAGTTAATAGGACACTTTCGGTAATTAAAGAGCACAAAATCGTTTATGCCCTTTAATTACCGCCCGACCCCTTAGGGTCGGGACAGTA
>JAZRHT010000035.1:0-4113 GCA_045644905.1 Oscillospiraceae bacterium | reverse complement strand
TTTTGATTTTGCCGTTTTCTACATAGAAGGGATCGTTAGCCTGAGAGCCTTTCATATCGCAAAGCCCAAAGCCCGCTCCAAATTCTATGCCTTTAACTGCAGGGATTGAGAAAATCGCATGCGAGAGCATACTTTCAACACTATCGAAAAAGGGTTCTCCAAGTCCCGAGGGAAGTCCGATAACGGCAGTTTCTAAAACACCGCCGACGCTATCGCCTTCGCTCTTGGCTTCTTTAATTTTTTCCTGTATTTCTGCGCCTTTGCCGTCATCCAAAACGGCAAATTCCTTTTTAGAAAGGACCTTTATATCATTTTCAAGTACATCAAACTCGCGATCGGATACACCCGCACATTTTTTAATGTGAGTGCCGATTTCTATTCCTTTTTTAGAGAGAGCCGAGAGAAAAATTGCACCTGCGGCGCAGAGAGCCGCAGTTATTCTGCCGCTGAAATGTCCGCCGCCGCGATAATCCTGAAAGCCATGATATTTGCAGTTTGCGCTGTAGTCGGCATGGCTAGGGCGCGCGGCAAACTGCATTTTGCTATAATCCCCAGGCCTTGTATCGCTATTGGGAATTACAATGCAGATGGGAGTTCCGGTTGTTTTTCCCTCGAAAACTCCGCTTAAAATAGAGAATTCATCGGCTTCCTGCCTTGCGGTTGAAATATCTTTATTTGCTCGGCGAAGAGAAAGAATTTCTTTAATATACTCTGTGTCAATTTCAATTCCGGGGGCGATTCCGTCGATAAGTGCGCCGATTGCCTCGCCGTGACTTTCGCCGAAAATACTTACGGTAACATTATTTCCAAATGTATTTTTCATTTTCTACTTCGCCTCCTTTATTCTTTTACTGAGCTCTTCTATCGAAACCTTTTTAAGCTCAAATTTTCCGATTTCGGAAACCAAAACAATGGTTATGTCTTTTCCATCCGCCTTTTTATCATGGCGGCAGGCTTCTATGAGGGTATCTGCGTCGGCATTAAACTGCGTTGGCAAATTAAGACTTTTTAAAACGGGAATGAGTCTGTTTTTAACCTCATCGCTTACCATATAAAGCATTCCTAATGCGACAGCCTCGCCGTGATAAAGCTTCTGCATATTGTTTGCGCTCTCGATAGCGTGGGCAAGGGTGTGACCGAAATTAAGAACCTTTCTAAGTCCAGCTTCTCTCTCGTCCTCTTCAACAACATACTTTTTTATTCTCAGTGAGCGCTCGATAACCTCATCAATTTTAGAAAGGACCTCGCCCTTTTCGAAAATTTCAAAAAGCTCACTGTCGCAGGTGACTGACATTTTAAGAGCCTCGGCAAGTCCGTTTGAAATCTGACGAGCAGGGAGAGTTTTAAGCGTGTCGGCGTCGATAATAACCTTTTTAGGGGGATAGAATGCGCCGACAATATTTTTAATTCCCATAAAATCGATAGCGGTTTTGCCGCCAATGCTGGAATCAACCTGCGAGAGCAGAGTTGTTGGGGCACTATAAAAATCAATGCCACGCATAAAGATGCTTGCAGCAAAGCCCGCCATATCTAAGGCCACTCCGCCGCCGACGGCAACGATACAGTCGGTGCGGGTAAAGCCTTTTTCTACAAGGTAGGAGAGGATATCTTTAAGAGTGTCAATATTTTTAGACTCTTCGCCCTGCGGGAATTTGAAAACAAACCCTTCCGAGCAGGCTTTTAAAATGCTGTTTGCATAAGCCTCAGGCACGCCGCTATCTGTAACAACAAGGACTTTTCTATCTAAATTAAAATATTCGCCTGCTTTTTTCAAAGCGCCACGCTCGAGCACAATATCATAAGAGCCTGTGCTATGGAAAATTCTCATATTGCCCTGAGCACTATGCTGAAGCTGTTTTGAAAGGCTAATATTATTGCGAAGAAAAGCCTCATAATAAGGGCGGTAGTCCCCGTTTTGGATAAGGGCAGAATTTTTTTCTATTATCTCTTCTTCCCTTTTAAAATCATCAATGGGCAGACCATTTTCTTTTTTATACTCGGCAATAAGGCAGGCGGCATCCATTCGCTTTTCAAAAAGCTCCGCCATTTTCCTATCAACGTCGTTTATAATCTGTCTTGCCTCATTTAAGTCGGACATTTTAAATGCTCCTTATTTATATTCCTCGTAAAGCTTTTTAAACGAGGGAATGGATTTTTCTATCTGCTCATAGCTTACGCAGTAAGCGATTCGAACGTAGCCCTCAACTCCGAAATCATCGCTAGGAACTAAAAGAAGCTCATACTTTTTAGCTTTTTCGCAAAATGCATAAGCATCGGGCTCTAAGGATTTTACAAAGAGGTAAAATGCTCCGTCGGGGCGAACTGCGCTATAGCCGATTTCAGTTAAGGAATTATATAAAAGTGTGCGGTTTTTCTCATAAGCCGAAATGTCGGGGTCAGCTCCGTCGCAAGCGGCGGCTACATATTGAAGCATACTCGGGGCGCAAACATAGCCCATGCTTCTTCCCGCTCCACAAACTGCTGCGAAAATATCGCCTGCATTCTCCATTTTGGGAGAAACCGAAATATATCCGATTCTCTCGCCGGGGAGTGAAAGGGATTTACTATAAGAATAGCAAACAACTGTGTTGTCATAGTAGTTGGGAATGTAAGGGACAAACGCTCCGCCATAAACAAGCTCTCTGTAAGGCTCGTCGGCGATAATTGTAATTGGTCTGTTATATTCCTTTTGTTTTTCGTTTAAGATTTGAGCGAGGGTTTTGATGCTTTCCTCGCTGAGCACTGCGCCCGTGGGGTTATTAGGAGAGTTTACGATAACAGCACGTGTGTGCTCGTTTACTGCGTTTTTAAATGCCTCGGGGTCAATTTCAAACTGCTCGCCTTTTCCTAAAACAACCCTCGTTTTGGCGCCGGCATTAGCGCAAAAAACCTGATACTCGGGGAAGAAAGGAGCGAGCAGAATAACCTCGTCGCCTTCCTCAACGATTGCTTTGAGGGTAACGGTAAGCGAGGCGGCGGCGCCGCAGGTCATATATATTAAATTTGTCTGAGCGGGGAAATTAAAGCGGCGGTTTATATTGTCGGCAATAGTTTTTCTAACCTCTAAGTCGCCGGGGGCGGAGGTATATCCGTGAAGGGCAACGGGGTCCTTTTGAGCGAGGAGTTTTTTCATAGTTTCTGTTACAACCTCAGGGGCAGGAATACTGGGGTTTCCGAGGCTGAAATCGAAAACGTTTTCATCGCCGATGTCAAGCTTTCTCTTTTTGGAATACTCAAAAATCTCTCTTATTACCGAGCTTTTCTTTCCGAGCGCAAGCATTTTTTCGTTAATCATATTTCTTTTCTCCTTAAAATAAATAAAAATCCGCAGGCATATACGCCAGATAAAAACGGCATAAACGACTGCGGACTGTCCTCTCTTAATTACTTTGAAAATTTCTTTTCATAGTTAAATGAAAAGGGCACTTCTGCCGCTCCTTTTCTCGCCTTAACTCATAAAAAAATTTTACTATTATTTACAGCAAAAGTCAATAGAAGGGCAGTTTTTATATCTCTGTTTTGATTTTGAAAACCTTTTTGGCGTTTTCTGAAAAGATTTTTTTGTAATCTTCGTCCGAAAAATTCATCGAAAGCAGAGCCTCGATTTCTCTTTTCTGCTCGCCCATAGGATAATCGGTTGCAAACATTACCTTGTCGGCGCCGTATTTCTCAATAGTTCTTTTCATAAGATCTATATCGCAAAATGGGAGGGTTGACGAGGTATCAACATAAAAGTTTTTATATTGAGGATAAACCTCTCCAGCCTCTTCCCATATAGACCAGCCGCCGAGATGCGCGCCAATAACAACAAGGTCGGTGTAAATATCGAGTATCGGCAGGAGTCTGTTGGGATTAGAGAAATCGTAGCGGTTGTCGCCGGTGTGCATTAAAATAGGAAGCCCCTCTTTTTCGCACAGCTCATAGATTTTAAGGCAGCGGTAATCGTCTATCTTAAATCTTTGAATGTCGGGATGGAGCTTTACGCCGTGAAGCCCAAGCTCTATTATTCCCTTAACATCTGCGGCGATATCGCCGTCGGGATGCAGAGTTCCAAGACCTGTAAACTTACCATTTGCGTCCTCGACTGTTTTGGCGATAAATCGGTTTATGCTC
>JAZRHT010000034.1:0-15942 GCA_045644905.1 Oscillospiraceae bacterium | reverse complement strand
CGGGGAGGTTTGGCACCTCGATGTCGGCTCATCGCATCCTGGGGCTGTATTCGGTCCCAAGGGTTTGGCTGTTCGCCAATTAAAGCGGTACGCGAGCTGGGTTCAGAACGTCGTGAGACAGTTCGGTCCCTATCTGTCGTGGGCGCAGGATATTTGAGTGGAGCTGTCCCTAGTACGAGAGGACCGGGATGGACGCACCTCTGGTGCACCAGTTGTCACGCCAGTGGCACAGCTGGGCAGCTATGTGCGGAATGGATAAACGCTGAAGGCATCTAAGCGTGAAGCCAGCCACAAGATAAGATATCCCACTGAGTTAATCAGGTAAGACCCCTTGAAGACTACAAGGTTGATAGGCACAATGTGTAAGTATGGTGACATATTTAGCTAGCGTGTACTAATCGGTCGAGGGCTTAACCTACAAGAATATGCTTCCAAGCGTTTCATTGTTCAATTTTGAGAGTGTCCAAAAGATACTTCTCTGAAAACTTCATATGCGGTGCTGATTGCAGCGAGGTCCCACCCGTTCCCATTCCGAACACGGTAGTTAAGCTCGCTTGCGCCCAAGATACTTGGTGGGTGACTGCCCGGGAAAATAGGTCGCGCCGCAACAAAAGAAGCTGTCACATAATGTGACAGCTTTCTTTTTTTCTATTTCTATATTATTGGAAAGGCTGATTTAAGTGGAGTATAGGCGTTTTTCGGATAAAATTGTCCTTCGTATTGATAGAGGCGAGGATATTGTCGCAAAATTAAAAGAACTTTGCGAGCTTGAAAATATCTCTCTTGGTTCGGTTAGCGGTATCGGAGCTGTTATGGAAACTGAAATAGGCATTTTCAATGTTGACACCAAGGAATATTTCAGTAAAACTGTAGAAGGACTTTACGAAGTTTCCAATTTAACAGGTAATATTTCCAAAATGAACGGCGAAATCTATCTTCATCTTCATATCACAATCGGCGATGTTAAGAAAAACGAAGTTTATGCAGGTCACCTAAACCGTGCAGTTGTTGGAGCAACCGCCGAAATCATTGTTTCTGTAATCGATGGCGAGATTGATCGCCAAAAGGACGATTCTATTGGACTTAATTTATTCAAATTCTAAAAAAAGCGCTGCCTATGGCAGCGCTTTCTCATTTTATATTACTGTTTTCGGAAAGGAATCTATAAAGCTTTGTTACTAACGGGGAGGCTAACTTTTGCTTACTCTGATACACATAGGTTATTCTTGACTGCTTAAAATCAACAACATCGAGAAAAACAATATCGTTGCTCAGCTGTCCCTTCCAGGATATTTCGGGGATAAGCGCAATGCCTAAATTAAGTTCAAGATAATTGCGGATGTAGTAGGGGTCATCGCTTTCGATAACGATGTTAGGCGCAAATCCTGCCTTTTTGCAGTATTCAAGGGTTAAGCGCTTGAGCGAACTACCCTCACACATTGAAATAAAGGGCTGGTCGCATAGCTGACTTAATGTCAGCTTCTTATTTGAAATAGGATTAGACTTGTTTGCAACAAAATATAGCTTTTCAATCAGTAGCGGAAGACGGTCAAAACCCTTGTAATTATCTGTTTGCTCGTCGATTATTAAATCGTATTTTTCAAAATCCCGTGTATTAAAATCGTGCGAGAGATGCAAAACGACATTTGGATATTGCTCCTTGAATCTTAAAAGCTGTTCGCCGATAACACGTCTTTCGCTTCTGATGAGTATAAAAATATCCTCATTTTTGTTATTGGGAAATTCGGAAAGTGTGTAAACAGCATTATCAATCTCAGAAATGGCGTTTTTTATTGATGCGTGAAAAAGTCTGCCGTTATCATTGAGCTTGATTTTGTTGCTTTGTCTATCAAAGAGTGAACAACCCAATTCCTTTTCCAGTTTTTTCACTGCAATTGAAACGCAGGATGCAGGTACCATATATTTTTCTGCAGTTTTTGAAAAGTTTTCGTTTTCGGCACTATCTAAAAAATATCTTAATTGAAGTAGCTCCATAAAATCACCCAGCACATTATACCATATATTAAAATATATAGCAACTATAAATCATTATATATTTTACTAAATAAGAAAGTTTTGGTATAATATGACAAAAGGAGTGTTGAAAATGACAGAAATAGCAGAAATTCTTGAAATTATAATGATAGTAAGCTTTGGCGCATCCTGGCCTCTTAACGTAATGAAGTCCTGGAAGGCACGCACAACAAAGGGAAAGAGCCTCGCATTTTTGCTGCTTATAAGTTTTGGATATGTTTGCGGAATTGCTTCCAAGCTTATGATGCCCTCTTTTAAATGGTACGTTCTTTTCTTCTATGTACTTAATCTTATTATGGTACTTTGCGACGTTGCTATTTATTACCGCAACTACAAGCTCGACAAACAAGCAGAAAAATAAAAAAACGCTGCATACTAAGAACTGTACTATTGATGACAGCAAAAAAAGGATGTGTAGAATTTTCTACACATCCTTTTGTCTTTAGAAAGAAATCAATAGGCATTGCTGTAAAAGTAGATATTGCCTTTTATGTGTTCTGTATAATAGGTGTTGCCAAATACTACGCACTCATAACTTTTTCCATTTAGTTTCAGGGCAGAGGCATCGCACACTATCTCTTGGTTGCAATCAATAGTAACGGGAATGTTATCCTCGGAATAATAGAAGCCATAGTCCTGCGAAGAAACAGAAATGCCTTTGCCTATGCAGAAAACAACAACATATCCATCAATAATATTTACTTTCTCAATCCCTTTGATGGACAATAGCTTATCAGCATCTTTTTCTTTGCATGCATTAAGGATTGTATCGTACTTTTTTTCAACAATATTAAAAATATCTTCCTTAGGTGTTTTTCCGCAACCTGCAAGAATAAAGATAATGGAAATAATTGAAATGAAAGCAAGTATTTTTTTCATCATGCTGCCCCTTGTTTTTATATGTAGGAAATTAAATCAGCAATTATTGAATTAGATACAAGAAAGCCTTTTTTTGTTATGAAAATGCGGTTTTCCTCTCTTTGCATAAGACCTGCCTTACTGAATTTTTCAACTTCTCTGTAAAAATCATCTGAAAAAGATAGTGAATATTTTTTCTCAAACTGTGAAATGTCAATTCCGTCCGATAACCTTAAACCGAGCATAAATGCTTCTTCATAACTGCCGCCCTGCCCGTCGGATACGGTTTTAAGCGGATTTTCAATAAAGCCCTCAATACTGCGCTCGTAAAAATAGCGCTCAGCATTAAAAAATCCGTGCGCTGATGCTCCAAAACCGAGATACTCCTCGCAAAGCCAGTATTTTGTATTGTGGCGAGAAATCAAACCGTTTGCTGCAAAGTTTGAAATTTCATACTGCTTGTAGCCTGCATTTTTTAGTTCGGTGCAGGCAAACTCGTAAAATTCCGCACTCTCATCCTCGTCGGGCAGATCTAAAAGCTCCTGTTTTTTGTAAAAAGGTGTGCCCGGTTCGATTTTTAAAAGGTAGGCGGAAATGTGGGTTGCGCCCGAATTTTTGCAAAAGTCAATCGACTTTTCAAGGCTTTCGAGAGTTTGCCCCTCTATTCCTAACATAAGATCGAGCGAAACATTGTTTATTCCCGATTTGTTTGCAAGCTCAATGCACTTTATAACCTGCTCGGGAGTGTGGGTGCGGCCTAAATGTAAGAGCTCGTTTTTGTTAGCGCTCTGAAGACCAAAAGAAAGACGATTTACCCCTGCCTTGGCAAATGCCGAAATATCCTGATTACAAAATGTTTCGGGGTTGGCTTCCATAGTAATTTCGGCATTTTCGCAAAGCGAAAAGCCTTCCTTTACTGCTGAAACTATGCGAGCAATTCTCTTTTCACCTAAAAGATTAGGCGTTCCGCCGCCGAAATAGAGAGTATCTGCAGAAAGATTTTGTGATTTGTAGCTTTTAATAGAGAAAATCAAAGCATCGGTGTATCTTTCGGCGAGATTATCATCAAAACAAACTGAATAAAAATCACAATAGGGGCATTTTTTGCTGCAAAAAGGGATATGAATGTAAATTCCAAGCGCCATAAAATGCCTCCTTTCGTTTTTTATATTGTAACACACCTCATTATTTTTTTCAATAGACAGCATAAAGACATCGCCTTTTCTAAAAATAACAGTGAGGTGTAAAAATGCTTGTTTTAAAGGATATTTCAAAAAGCTATTATCTTGAAAATGAAAAAATAAATGCGCTAAAAAACATAAACTTAACTATAAATAAAGGAGAGTTTGTTGCAATAATAGGGCAGTCGGGATCGGGAAAATCAACCCTTCTTAACATCCTCGGCTGCCTTGACAGACAAAGCGGCGGCCAGTATTTTTTATGCGGCAAAAACGTTAGCAAACTGACTTCGTCGGCGCTTTCTAAGGCTCGTAGCAGAAAAATTGGGTTTGTTTTTCAAGGCTTTAATCTTATTGAAAACTTAACCGCCCTTGAAAACACCGAGCTTCCGCTGATTTATCGAGGAACGCCTAAGAACAGACGCCGTAGGCTCGCTATTGACGCTCTTAATTCGGTTGGAATGGGAGAGAGAATAGGTCATCTCCCCTCGCAGCTTTCGGGCGGTCAGATGCAGAGGGTCGCGGTTGCGAGGGCGCTTATCTGCGACCCTGATATAATTCTCGGCGACGAGCCAACAGGAAATTTGGACTTTGAAACGGGTAGAGAGGTGCTCTCGATTTTTAAAAAATTAGCAGGGCAAGGCAAAACCGTCGTGATGGTAACCCACGATAATCAGATAGCAAGCGAGGCGGATAGAATTATAAGGATTTCGGCAGGAGAAATTGACGAATAGGTTACTTTGTGCTATAATTAACTTAATATTTTTTTGAAAAGGAAAGTAGTATGGAAACTCAGAATTTTGAGCCCTTTGAAACCCAAAAGGCAAAAAAATATATAGTTTCACGAGTGGTTCTGACGCTCTTTACCTTTATAGGACTTCTCTGTATGTTTTCTGCACTCTGGTATTGCGATTTGTTTGGCGATATCGGGGTGGAGTCTGTTTTGTTTACCGTTCTCGCAGGCTTTGCAGGCGTTCAGGGCGGAATGGTAGCAAGCTGGATTTTCAGCGCTCTTGTTCCGTCACTTATACTGACAGCCCTTGTCTTTTTCCTTTTTCTAAAGCTGCCCTACATTCTTTATAAAGGCAGAGATGCCGATAGATTTGACCGCACAAGAATAATCTGCGTAGCGTTATCTGTCGCAATAATTCTATCAAGCTTTGCTTCGGCTTTCCATTCGGTTGGGCTCGACAGCTTTGCGATAAATCTGCTTGCCGAAACCAAACTTTATGAAAATGAGTATAAAGACCCCGAGAATACCAAAATAACCTTCCCCGAGAAAAAACGTAACCTCATTTATATCTATATGGAGTCTATGGAAACGACGTTTTTCTCAAAGGACAAGGGCGGTGCACTCAGCGAGGATGCACTCTCTCCGCTATATTCACTTGCCCAGGACAACATAAATTTTTCGCAAAATGAGTCGGTCGGCGGCGGTCAGACTGTTTTTGGAACAACCTGGACCTCTGCTGCAATGATGGCGCACACCTCGGGTATTCCGATGCGCTCGCCCGTTTCACTCGAGGCGATTGCGGGAAATGAATTTTTTGATTCAACCACAACGCTTTCGGATATTTTATCTCAAAACGGCTACAATCAGGCACTTATGGTCGGTTCAAACGCAGAGTATGGCGGACGAAAGGACTATTATCTCCAACACGGAACCGACAAGGTTTACGATATCTATACCGCCTATGACGACGGTATTGTTCCCGAAGGCTACTTTGAATGGTGGGGTATGGAGGATAAGTATCTCTACACCTACGCAAAGCAGAAGATAAGCGAAATGTCAAAGCAAAGCCAGCCTTTCGCATTTACTATGTTGACGGTTGATACACACCACGTTGGCGGTTTTAAGTGCAGCGAATGCAAGGACGAATTTTCCGAGCAATACACAAACGCGCTTTCTTGCTCGGCTCGTCAGATGAGTCAGTTTATTGAGTGGATAAAGGCGCAAGACTTTTTTGAGAGCACCACCATTATCATAAGCGGCGACCATTACACAATGGATAACGGTTTTATAAAGCGCAACGTTAACAGAAAGTATACCCGACGTGTTTATAACTGCTTTATAAATTCTGTCCCAAGCCCCAAAGCCTCTAAAAATCGCGAGTTTACCACACTTGATATGTTCCCGACAACTCTTTCGGCGATGGGCTGCGAGATAGAGGGAAACTGCTTGGGACTTGGAGTTGACCTGTTCTCAGGCGAAAAAACACTATGCGAAAAATATGGATACAAGAAACTAAACCGAGAACTTCAGAAACATTCGGACTATTACATAAGAGAATTTGACTAATTTCGCAGAATATGTTATAATACAAAGGTCATTCTAAACGTTTTTATCGTTTTGATGAATATATTAAAAAGCAACTTTTTAAGGAGAGAGTAATATGGCAAAAGTAATTATTACCGCAGACAGCACCTGCGACCTTCCCCTCGAAATCGCGCAAAAAAATGAAGTGACAATAGTTCCCCTTTATATAAACATTGAGGGTAAATCTTATGCAGACGGCAAGGAAATCACCCCCGATGATATCTATGCTTTTGTTGAGAAATCGGGAGAGCTTCCCACAACCTCGGCAAACCCCATCGGAAATTATGAGGATCTTTTTAAAACCCTCACCTCCGAAGGATACGATGTTGTTCATCTTAATATCAGCTCGGGCTTTTCCTGCACACATCAGAATGCAAATCTTGCTGCTGAGGATTATGACAACGTTTTCGTTGTTGATACAAGAAACCTTTCAACCGGTAGCGGACTTTTAGTTCTTGAGGCTGCTCAGATGGCAAAGGAAGGCAAATCAGCTCGCGAAATCGCAGAGAAAATGGCAGAGCTCGCTCTTAAGGCAGATGCCAGCTTTGTAATTGACGACCTTACATATCTGCATAAGGGTGGCAGATGCTCGTCGGTTGCAAAATTTGGCGCAAACCTTCTTAAGTTAAAGCCCTGCATTCAGGTTAAGGATGGCGCCATGGGCGTAGCTAAGAAGTATCGCGGCGATTATAAGGTCTGCGTTGAGCAGTATATTAAGGATAAGCTTGCAGACGTCGATTCTATCGATACCAAGAGAGTTTTCATTACACACACAAAGTGTGACGATGAGATTGTAAAGCTCGCTATTGACACTGTAAACAGCCTTGCTAAATTTGACGAGGTTATTGAAAACACCGCAGGCTGCACCATTACAACCCACTGCGGACCTAACACTTTGGGTGTGCTCTTCTTCCGCAAAGAAAACTTAGAATAAGGTGAGCGTATTGCCACATTTCGAAAAAACATTAAATGAAAAAGAAGTTTTTGCAGGTAGAATAATCCGCGTTTGCCACGATGAGGTCCTTTTAGAAAACGGACAGAAGGCACTCAGAGAGGTTGTTTACCATAACGGTGGAGTTTGTATTTTGCCTCTGTGTGAAAACGGAGACGTGCTGTTTGTAAAGCAGTTCCGATATCCGTATAAAGAGGAGGTTTTAGAGCTTCCTGCCGGCAAGCTCGAAAAGGGTGAGGACCCCTTAGAGAGCGGAAAAAGAGAGCTTTTGGAAGAGGTTGGAGCTAAGGCTGAAAAGTTTATAAGCCTGGGAAAGCTCTATCCCACGCCGGGATATTGCGGCGAAATTATTAGTATGTTTCTTGCGGAGGATCTGGAGTTTGCCTCGCAAAACCTTGACGATGACGAGTTTTTGGACGTTGTGAGAATTCCTCTTGAAAAGGCCGTAGAAATGGTTATGGAGAATAAAATTCCCGATTCAAAAACCCAAACTGCAATCTTAAAAACCTATCTTATGAAAAAATAACAAAAAGCCGCTAAAAAGCGGCTTTTTTGCTTTTAATTTTGAAAAATAGTTGACAGAATGAGATAGAATTGTTATAATATATGCTGTATTGTCGTGTAGTGCGGCAAACATCCTTGCTCCCTACAAAGATAGGGGGCCAAAGTCCAAAAGGAGGTGCACAAAATGTCGAAGGTAAATGCAAAGTATGAGGCTGTTTTGGTTGTAGATAACAGCAACGGCGAAGAGGCTGTTAAGGCTGTCGTTGAGAAGTTCACAAACCTGATTGCCGCTAACGGAACCATCGAGAGCACAGATGAGTGGGGCGTTCGCAAGTTCGCTTATCCCATCAACGATATGACTGAGGGTTACTACATCCTCTTCAATTTCGAATGTGATCCCGCGTTCCCCGCAGAGCTCGAGCGTGTATGTAACATTACTGACGAGATCCTGCGTTCACTTGTTATCAGCAAGTAATCAGGCACTGTAACTAAAAATGAAAGGGTGTTTTTTGTGATTAACGTAGTCGTACTGATGGGAAGACTTGTAGCCGATCCCGAACTCAAACAAACTCAGAACGGTACATCTGTATGCTCGTTCAGCATAGCAGTTGAGCGTTCCTTTGCCAATAAACAGACTGGTGAGAGACAGGCAGATTTTATTAACATAACTGCTTGGCGTCAGACCGCTGATTTTATTTGCAAATATTTCAGAAAAGGCAGTATGATTGCTATTGAAGGCTCCCTTCAAAGCCGTAGTTACGAGGATAAAGAAGGCAAGAAGAGAACTATCTATGAGGTTGTTGCCAACAATGCTTCCTTCACCGGTAGCAAAGTCGAGAGCGGCACAAGAGATGCTGGAGCTACTCCCTTTGAAGTGCCCGCAACCGCTTTTTCTTCCGGAAGCAACGGAGATTTTGAGGTAGTAAACGAGCAGGAAGATGATGATCTTCCCTTCTAATCCGAAACGGAATTTTGAATCTACAATCTAAAAGGAGGAACTTACAATGGAGAGATCTGAGAAATCCTTCGGCCGCAAGGGTCGTAAAAAGGTTTGTGCTTTCTGCGTAGATAAAGCAGGCACAGAGATCGATTATAAAGATGTTGCAAAACTCAGAAAGTACATTTCTGAGCGCGGCAAGATTATCCCCAGAAGAGTAACTGGAACTTGCGCTTATCATCAGCGTCAGGTTACTATCGCTATTAAGCGTGCTCGTCATCTGGCACTTCTGCCTTATGTCAACAACTAATTTGTAAATAAGAGGGCGAATAACTTTCGCCCTCTTTTTATTTAAAAACCGTAAGCGCCAGAATCACAGCGGAACGGAACGCAAATTTTAAATTTGTAGCACTGTGATTGACGAGGTGAGAGGAGTATCGAAGTTTTCGGCGGGTGCCTCTCCGGACCTTCGGCCTACTAAAAAGGGTAGGCGTCTTGGGTTCGCAGCATTGCAAACAAAATCCGTGAAATTCGGAACACAAAAACGCAATGAACAAAGGGAATACCGACGTAAAAAACCGAATATTAAAAAGTATCGGTGGTCGGTGAGAAAAAAGGGCGTAAAAGGGATTTCCTGTGAAAAATGGGGGATTCTATTTTTGCGTGTCTTTTTTGCGCCCTTAAGAAAAGGAGTTTTTGTGTTATGTGTGGAATTGTAGGTTATATCGGAACTAAAAATGCAAGCGACGTTCTCATTGAAGGACTCAGAAAGCTTGAATACCGAGGCTATGACTCGGCAGGAATCTCGGTTGTAGAAAATGAAAAAATTGTCTGCCGCAAAACAAAGGGCAGACTCGATGACCTCGAGGAATTTATGAAGACCGCAGGCAAGCCCAATGGCAGCTGCGGTATAGGTCACACCCGTTGGGCAACCCACGGCGAGCCTTCGGATACAAACTCGCACCCCCATTCTTGTGGAAACGTTACACTTGTTCACAACGGAATTATCGAAAACTATATGAAGATAAAGGAGCAGTTTGAGGCTAAGGGCTATGAGTTTAAGTCTCAGACCGATACAGAAACTGTCGCGGTTCTTTTAGACAGTTTGTATAAGGGCGACCCCATCGAAGCTATCGACGAGCTTGTCAGAAAAATTCGCGGCTCTTATGCCCTTGGCATTATCTTCTCCGACCGACCCGACACTATTTACGCAATCCGCAAGGATAGCCCCCTTATCGTCGGTCTTTCGGAAAATGAAAACTTTATCGCATCGGATATCCCAGCCATCCTTTCCCTTACAAGAAAATATTATCTTATGGAAGAAAACGAGATTGCCATTGTTAAAAAGGACGAGGTTAAAATTGTTGACCGTGAGGGTACTCCCATTAAAAAGGGCGTTTTTGAGGCAAACTGGGATATTGAAGCTGCAGAAAAAGGCGGCTACCCCCACTTTATGATTAAGGAAATCCACGAAGAACCCAAGGCTTTAAGAGACACCATTATGCCCCACGTTTTTGATGGACTTCCCAGCCTTAATGTCGAGGCACTTACCGATGAGAGAATAGCGTCTTTTAAGAAAATTCACATTGTCGCTTGCGGAACCGCTATGCACGCAGGTCTTATCGGCAAAACCGCAATCGATGGTCTTGCAAGAATACCCGTTGAGGTTAATATCGCATCTGAATTCAGATACGCAAACCCCATTTTAGATAAAGACGACCTTGTTGTTATCATTTCTCAGTCGGGTGAAACCGCTGACACACTCGCCGCTCTGCGTCTTGCAAAGGAAAAGGGCGTATTCACTCTTGCTATCGTAAATGTTGTCGGCTCGTCAATCGCAAGAGAGGCTGATGCCGCTATCTTTACTGCAGCAGGTCCCGAAATCGCCGTTGCCAGCACCAAGGCGTATGCTGTTCAGTGTGCAACTATGTATCTTGTCGCTCTCTGCTTTGCCAAGGCAAACGGAGCTTGCGATATCGAAACTGTTCGTGAAAAGACTAATACTCTTGTAAATATTCCCGAAATCGTTGAGAAAACTATTGAGTATTTAGATCCTCTCTGCAAAGGCCTTGCAAAAGAGAATATGGAAACCTCTGACCTATTTTTTATTGGCAGAGGAATGGACTATTCGCTCTCTATGGAAGGCTCGCTTAAGCTTAAAGAGATATCCTATATTCACTCCGAGGCTTACGCCGCAGGCGAGCTTAAGCACGGAACAATCTCGCTTGTAACCGATGGCGTTCCTGTTGTCGCTATTGCAACTCAGTCCTTCCTGCTTGAAAAAATGATAAGCAACGTTAAAGAGGTTAAGGCTCGCGGAGCCAAGGTTTTCCTCGTTACTATGGAGGGCAGCGAAATTTCTTCAGACGTTTATGACTTTCTTATTTCGCTTCCTAAAACCGATGAATTCTTCGCGCCTCTCTTATTAGGGCCATTCATTCAGCTCTTTGCTTATCACGCATCAGTAGCCCGTGGCTGTGATGTTGATAAGCCCAGAAACCTTGCAAAATCTGTTACGGTTGAATAAAACAAAATCCCCGTCGAGCCAAGTGCACGACGGGGATTTCGCTTTTTTATTTTTTAGGGAAGGTATAACTCGGGATTTTTGTAAACTCCGTTTATCATAACTCCAAAATGCAGGTGGTTACCTGTTGCCCAGCCAGTTCTACCAACGGCGGCAACTTTTTGCCCCTTCGAAACTCGCTGTCCAACGCTTACATAAACTGCGCTTGTGTGCGCATAAAGCGTCTGCACTCCGTTTCCGTGGTCGATAACAATGTGACGTCCGTAGCCAGAGCTCTGATTTCTGTAAGAAATAACAGTGCCTGATGCGGCGGCATAAATAGGAGTTCCTTTCGGAGCGGCAATATCAAGTCCACGATGGTTGTAATATCCCCACCAGCGGCAACTGATTCGTCCGCTTGTAGGCCAGATAAATCCGGGCACTCTGCCGTTTCCGGTTGAGGAAGGACGGGAAACCGGTCTTATAGCGGTTGCAACCTTCGTTCCAACCGTAACCTTTTCGTCAACGGGAAGGGAAATAACCTTTGTGTTTATTGCTTCCTTCTCGGTTGCAACTCCGTTTAGATAGGTAACAAGATAGGTAACCTCGTTAACACCCTTTTTTCCGGAGCGGGTAACTCTTCTATAAGAAGTATAGTAGTTGTTGTTTTTGGTAGTAACTGTGTTGAAGTCAACCTCTTCACGTTGTTTAACCTCTTTTTGAACCTTAACGCTTAAAAAGGGCTCGGAGGATGCGATTGTGATTTTTTGTCCGATAACAAAAGTGGTTTTTGCAACGGGATTGAGTGCGAAAAGCGTATCAAGACTGATGCCTGCTTTTCTCGCAACGTCATATGGAGTGTCGCCCTTGGAAACTGTGTAAATAATTTCTGCAGCGCTTTCTCCGCTGATTTTTTCTTTAAGACTTGCTAAGTCAACAATACTGGAAACGGGGTAGAGACCCTCTTTAACCTGAACGTCCTTAACAAATGCAATGATGTCTTTTTCGTTTCCGGTGTCGTATTTTGCTAAAATGCTATTGAGGGTTTCCTCAAGCTCCTGACCTTCCTTAACTGCGCCGATTAAAACACCGTCAACGTAAAGTCCGCTCGCCTCGTCGATAACACTGCTTGAAGCTTTGATGAGCTTGTCGGTTATTTCGTCGGAGGTAAGAAGACTTTCTTCTTTGACAACTGCAAGGGAAAACTTAGGAATAATTTCAACCTCGTCATCTTCTTCAAAGAGAACGCGCTGCATAAGTCCCTTTTCGGCGGTATCGTAAACAGTTTCGTCTTTAATGTTTCCTAAAATAACGCCATCATATTCAACCCTAAGACCAAAGGTAAGAGTTGAACATATAAGTATCACGGTAAATAAAACCGCAAATCCGCCGATAGGCAGAAGATAGTTTCTGAGCTTGATTGCCGCCTCGTAGTTTCGCTCAATTCCTTCCTTAATAACTCGGAAGGCTGCCTTAATCATAGCCTTAATTCCACCGCGCTTGTATGCGGCACGGGATTTTGTGTTTATGGCACGAATGGCACGACCCAATTTGTCGAACAATGATATAAAAGGATTTGCAATGCTTTTTAAAAGCCCAAAGATAAGTAATCCGAATTTTTTAATTCCAAGCCAAATAAATGCGAGTGCAATAGATAAAAACATCGGAATCTTTTTTATTATGCTCAAGGTGAAGACACCCGTGTCAAAACATATCTGCTCCATCGGCTTTATAATTTCTGATGGGAGAATTTCGCGCTTTTTCAGAGGGGGTCTTTTCTCGGTATCCTTAAGTGCTTCTTTTTCTGTCACCTTGGTGTCAACTCCTTTCGTTAAATTTAAAAAAGTTACAAAACGGTTACAAAGTTATTATACACTATTTTCAGAAAAAATCAACCCCTAAGATACATTTTAACAAATTTCTTATAGAAACAAAATTCAAAAAAACGCATAACACCGCCGTTTATAAGGGATTTTGAGATTTGTTAAATTCTAAAAATTTCCAAATTAAAAGCCTTTAAAACCTTGTAAAAACTGCAACAACTTCCGTAACCATTTTGTAAATATTTCGTTTTTGTCGTGGAAAAATAACAAGGACATAAACTTTTAGCATTTAAGGAGGAAACAGAATGAGGGAAATTTCAAAAGCAGTAAAAGCAGTTTTTGCAGTCTGCTTTTCTCTCTGCCTTGCTCTGTGGCCTATGATGATTGCCGCCGCACATAGCACAGATGACGTGTATTTCGTACTTGATGGCGAAAACTTTGAGGTATCGCAGTATGTGAAAATGGCAGAGGTCAGAAAGAGCATTGAGAGCAGCACAAATGAAAATGTGACAGAGAAAAAAGAGCTGCGACTTTTCGGGGTTTTTCCTATTAAAACAGTAAACGTCACAAAAACTCAGCGAAAATATGTTACACCAGGCGGAATTCCGTTTGGAATAAAGCTCGTTTCGGATGGAGTTTTGATAACCGCAGTGGGTGGCGTAAACTGCAGAGGAAAAATAGTTGCTCCTGCAAGAGATGCGGGAATAAAATGCGGAGATGCAATAATCAGTGTAAACGGAAAACGTGTTTACAGTAATGAAGACGTTTTTAAGGAAATGAAAAAAGAGGTCAGTCTGGAGATAAGACATCAAAACGGAGAGTGCCAAAAATATCAGCTTGAAGCGGTACTTGATCCGTCGGATAATAGCTATAAGCTCGGCATTTGGGTCAGAGATAGCAGCGCAGGAATCGGAACCATAACCTTTTTTGATTCGCAAAATGGTACGTTTGGAGGCCTCGGACACCCCGTTTGCGACAGCGACACGGGAAATATGCTCGCTCTTTTAAAGGGCGAGGTTGTTGCAGCCGAAATCGGCAGCGTTGTAAAGGGGAAAAACGGCTCTCCCGGTCGGCTTTGCGGTCAATTTCTGCCATTTAAAGAATCAGGTAAAATTTTAGAAAACAACGAAACCGGCGTATTCGGTACACTTAAAAATGTAAAGACAACCGCCGACCCAATTCCCGTAGCATTTAAGCAGGAAATTAAAACGGGAAAGGCGACGATTTTAACAACCATTTCAGGTACAAAGGCAGAGGAATTCAAAATTGAGATTGAAAAAATCTGCATCGGAAACCGAAGCACGAAAAATATGGTGGTGCATATAACCGATGAGCGCCTGCTCAGTAGAACTGGCGGTATAGTGCAGGGAATGAGCGGCTGCCCCATTATCCAAAACGGCAAGCTCATCGGAGCCGTTAGCCACGTTTTTGTAAACGATAGCACCCGCGGTTACGCCATCTTCGCCGAAAATATGCTCGAAACCGCAAAGACGGTGGCGGATAATCAATTAAAAGATGCTTCTTAAACTAAAAAAGTCAGGATTCAAAGATTTGAATCCTGACTTTTTTGTAGAAAACATGATGTATAAAACATAATGTATAAAACTGTTTAAGCTTTTATCGGCACAGCCACTTGGGTGATGTAATCACCGGTGTTTTTGCCACGGTTGGGAGGCCCTTCTAAATAGATAGAACGGAAGGGGCCGGTGGTTTCGATGTTGTTTTCTTTTACATACGCCATTAGTGCACGAATAGCCGTTGCGGTTCCTTCATACGGCCCACGGTAGTAGATACACAAGGCAGGAGTTTCCGCAAACTCCATACGCTCATCACCGACAAAACTTTCCTCAACAGGAATACAGCACATAAGGTCTAATTTATCAGGAGCAGATGACATACGCATTGTAAACATACGACCGAGCATAGACATTTTCCCCGTGTGAGCAGCGGCAATATAGGTATCGCGCAAAACATTGGCCGCCTCGGAAACATCGTCGCATACGTAACGGCGACAGAAGCAGACCTGCCGAGGTAGTGTAGTTTTGCGAACAGTTAAATCACCTTGCTTGGCCGCACGCACCTGCAGCATCTGTATATTTCTATCTAAGGAAGCGCGAAGCTCCATAAGACGAGCTAAATGTGTATCGATATTTTCAGTATCGTAATAATATTCCGCTACTTCTTTGAGTGATAGCCCAAGTGACTGCAGGGAACGAATAGAACGAATCTGCGTCATGTTGTCTGCCGAGTAATATCTGTATCCGCTTTCCTCATCTTTAACAGCGGGTGTCAAAAGACCCATTTCCTCATAAACGAGAAGTGCCTTACGGGTGATTCCCATTATCTTAATTACTTCTCCGATTTTAAATAAATTTTCATCGTGTTTTTTCATTTTCAATCCACCTAAAAAGTTTTTTAAAAACCTTGACTTGACCCTTAGGGTGCAAGTTATAATTATAATGTATCATAATATCTATTATTATGCAACAAAAATCGATGGAATCATATCTTTTTAGACAGAACTGATTTAAGGAATATCCAATAACAATCTAATTTAAGCAAAATTACGTACATGGAGGTATCGCTATGAATATAGGAAAGGGTTTAACTAAATCGAAAATAATTACGATTGCCATTGCTGCACTTGTGGCTATTGCGCTTGTGGTGACGATGGTGTTTCTGTTGAAAGGACAGCCGGAAGACAAACCGACGCAAGGAAACGGAACGTCTCAGACCGACCCGTCAGGCGATGACTCGTCCACAACGGAGCCTGCGGTAGATACCTTTACCGTCACCTTTAAGGATTATGACGGAACGGTTCTGAATACGCAGAAGG
>JAZRHT010000033.1:0-2056 GCA_045644905.1 Oscillospiraceae bacterium | reverse complement strand
AATGGAAACTCTACAGCTTCGATATTTTTATGAAACCGCAAAAAATGAGAGCGTTACTAAAACAGCCCAGAAGTTTATGGTATCTGTCCCCTCGGTTTCGGCAACTATAAAAAAACTCGAGCAAGAGCTCGGCACTACCCTTTTTGACAGAAGCAGCAATCGCATCGTTTTAAACGAAAACGGAAGGCGTTTTCTTGAATCAGTGAGCCTTATACTCTCGGAAATCGAACACGTTAAATACGAGTTTTCGAATGAGGAAAAGGATACCCGAAAAGTTAAAATCCTCGTTCTTGCTATAAGAGATAATATAGCGGACCTCATAATAAGCTTTAAAAAATCATACTATGGTATTTCTTTTAAAATGGTTTTTGATTACAACGAAACTAACTTCGATAATTATGACATTATAATTGCCGAATCCTCTACTAATATAGAAGGCTTTGAGAGCATTGAAATGATAAAAACCCGCATTCGAATAGCGGCTTCGAAGAGCAGTCCTCTACTGCACAGGAAGCTCACGCTAAAGCAGCTAGAAAACGAGCCTTTTATTTCCTTGGGCGAAAAAGACAGTATGCAAAAAGCCTTGACCCAGGCCTGCAAGCGCTCCGGCTTTACTCCAAACGTAGTTGTGCAGTGTAATGACAGTGCTTACTTCGACCGATGCATAAGGGAAGGAATCGGCATAGGAGTTATCCGAGAAAGAAGTTCTATGACTCCACTATCAACTATGGATTATCTGGACGTTACCGATTTTGACTGTCCTTATACTGTAAGCTGCTTTTACAAAAAGCAGGCGTATTATGGAAATGTTAAAAAGTTTATTGATTTCTTTGCCGAGAGATAAAAAACAGCCGTGCCAAGTTGGCACGGCTGTTTTTATTTATAATGTAAGCGAGGGACGAATTACTACGAAATGATTTTCAGCCACAACTGTGGAAAGTCGGGGCTCAACTTCCATTTTTGTGTTATCGTTTAGATTAAGAAGGCTATCGCCAAGGAACATATAGCTTGTTGTGTTATAAGTCCCATCGGTGCCGTTACTTATAAGAATAATATCGCCTACGATAAGTCTGTCGGCAGTTATCATTCTTGTTCGCAGAGCCTGTTTTTCCTTTGCGGCAGCGGATGTGGAATCGGGCTCTAAAACTGTTCTTCCGCCATAAAGATTGGGTGCTATCAGTTTAAGCATACTTCCTGAGGTTTTGAGCTTTTTAAATCTCGGTGGCCAAGAAGCCGCATTGGTGCTAAATAACTGATAAATACCTTCAAATACATCATTTGAAGTGATATCCGAAATATTGCTCTTTCCGATTGCCTCTTTATAGATTGCATCTGCAAGTGCTATATCTCTGAGTGAAGAGGTTTTTAATTTGTCGGCGGCGCTCTTTATTTTCTGCGTTTCTGCCGAAGTGAGAGTGTTGCCAATGGTTATTTTGGGGCAATTTAAGGGGACTTTATCGATAAAGCTCTGACTTGTAACAAACTTTCCGATAAGCGAGCTATCATTTTTAACCTTAACCTTATAGGAAACGCTTGTGCTCTTGCCTGCTGAGAGAGTAACTGTCCAAGAAAGATTATCGCCGCTTTTATTTTGTGCGCCCGAAACATAGGTTGTATTTGCGGGGACAGTGTCGGTTATGGTAAGGGTCTTGGATTTGTTGGTTTCATTCTTTATAGAGAAGGTAAAGGTAATTTCGTGTCCGAGTCCCGCGGTTTGAGAAATGGTGTGCGAAGCGAGCTTTTCAGCAAAGACACCGCGCATATTATTTATTCTCGAAACACTCTTTTCGGGAACGCTACCCGAGAAATTTACTAAGGGACGAACAATTGCATAATACTTTTTATCAAACAGATACCTGCGGTGACCCTCGGTAAAGAGAAGATCAATGCTATCACATTTGAAACAACCATCCGCCTCGTATTTTTCGGTTTTATCCGTCCAGGCGTAGCTGTTGCCGGTGCAGTGAATCATCTTGTTGTCACCAACATAAAGCATAATGTGTCCATTGGTGTTGTCAGCATAGCGATAAACAATCAGGTCTCCCGGTTGGAGAGC
>JAZRHT010000032.1:0-3366 GCA_045644905.1 Oscillospiraceae bacterium | reverse complement strand
ATTTAAGACTTTTTTCTGCGTTTTTTAAAAAAATCAGTTAGAATCTTGGCGCACTGTTCCTGCATAATCGGTCCCTCACATTCGGGAATGTGATTAAATGGAACTTCAAAGAGGTTAGTCGCAGAGCCTAATGCGCCGAATCTTAAATCGTGCGCTCCGAAAACAACTCTGTCAATTCTCGAGTTTATACATGCGCCTGCACACATAGGGCAGGGCTCGAGCGTTACGTAAAGAGTGCAGCCCGAGAGCCTCCAACCGCCCAGCTTTTTGCAAGCCTTGTTAATTGCGGAAATTTCGGCGTGCATAAGAGCATTTTTAGAGGTTTCTCGCTTGTTGTAGCCATAGCTGATTATTTTCTCGCTTCCGTCCTCCTCGCGCTTTACTATAAGCGCACCAACGGGTACTTCGCCGAGCATTTCGGCCTTTTTCGCCTGCTTTAAGCACAGACGCATATAATGAAGGTCACTTTTCATAAAAACTCCTAAACCGCTGCAGAAATGGCGGTTGAAATTGTCATCAAAATAAAAATTACCATTGGAAAACTGAAAAACAACAATCCCAATTTTCGTTTTTTAGAAAGCACTTCTCCCGAAAAGGGGAGGATAAAGGTTTCGCGGCTTTTCTTTCTTAATTTAAAGAATGCTATGAGCGAAAGCCCTGCAAGTAAGTGTACACACAAGGTAAGGAAAATGCTTGCGGTGCCTTCCGAAGCGTTATGAGCAATTATTATTGAAATAACCGAAAGGGCATTGTTAGTAGCATGGACAATCATAGAAGCAAGCGGCGAGCCTGAATAAATCGAAATGAGAGCAAAGATAACGCCGCTGATAAATGCCGATGGAAAGCTTTGAAGCGATGCGTGAAGCAGCGAAAACATCATTGCGCTGCTTAGTACTGCAAAAATGTCTCCGTACCTTCTAAGCCGCTCTAAAATAATGCCTCTGAATAAAAGTTCCTCGGTTACGGGCGCTAAAACTATATAAACAAGTAAAAATACAATTGTGTGATATGCGCCCTCGGGAGCGGCAACCTCGCTTGTTTTGAGGCTGAAAGCATCCATTAAGGCATTTGTAATGGCGGCGGCATTTGAGCCGAGCAGTATTGAGGCCATTCCAAGTGCCGTTATAGCTATAAATTTTTTGTTCGTCACAGTAGGCTTTAATGAAGAAAAGGTAAATTTCCTATTAAAGCCAATGAGCAATATAATAATTGAAACAAAAATCGGAATGATTGAAACAACAATGCTGTAAATAGAATACAGGTCACTTTTTAAAAAGCTTTCTGCTACGCTTTCATCTGTAAGACCCGTAACAGACGAGTAAATCCAAAGAAAAAATGACGCAATAATAGAACAAAGAGGCATAAAAACGCAAAGCGAAGCCCCGATTTTGAAAATGTCCTGCCGCATATCAGATGCGGTTTCCGCCGAAATAACGGGATTTACCTGCATTTTTCTGCCTCCTATTTTTAAAGATCTTTTAATCTGTCAAAGAAGCTCTTTCGCTTTTCATAGCTTGCGTCCGAAAGAGTTTTTTCGAGGTCTTTTAGTGCCTCTTTCTGTTTTTTGTTAAGGCTCTTAGGAACCTCAACGTTAACAGTAATATACATATCGCCCTTGGCGCTCGAGTTAAGATGCTTTATTCCCTTGTTTTTAAGGCGGAAGGTAGTTCCGCTCTGAGTTCCCTCGGGAATTTTGTGCTTAATCTTGCCGTCAATAGTGGGGATGATTATATCATCGCCGAGTGCCGCCTGAACGTAGGTTATAGGCATTTCCATATAAACGTGCACTCCGTCGCGTTTAAACAAGGGGTGAGGACGAACAATAACGTCAACAAGAACGTCGCCCGAAGGTCCGCCGTTAAATCCGACGTCACCCTGTGAACGTAGAGTTAAAATCTGTCCGTCGTCAATGCCTGCAGGAATTGAAATATCAAGCTTGCGCTTTGTACGAACCTGACCGCTACCATTACATTTTTTGCAAGGATTGGAAATTATCTTTCCCTTTCCACCGCAGCGAGAGCAGGGTCTCTGTGTACTGGTCACTCCAAAGGGAGTTCTCTGGGTCACACGAACGTAACCCGTTCCATTACAGTCGGGGCAGGTCTGAGGAGTCGAGCCTGCGGCTGCACCGCTGCCGCTGCATTCGGGACACTTATCCATATGACTAAACTCAATAGTCTTATTAACTCCGTGGCAAGCCTCTAAAAAGTCAATAGAAACAGTAACCTCAACGTTTGCTCCCTTTCTGGGCGCGTTGGGGTTTGCTCTTCTTGCAGACCCGCCTCCGAAAATAGAGCCGAAGATGTCACCGAGGTCAAACTCCACTGAGTCTCCGAAGCCGCCAAATCCTCCGCCGAAGCCACCAAAGCCTCCGCCATATCCTGCGCCGCCTGCACCTGCGCCATAGCTGGGGTCAACGCCTGCGTGACCAAACTGATCGTATCTTGCACGCTTTTGAGGATCGGAGAGAACCTCGTGAGCCTCGCTTGCCTCTTTAAATTTTGCCTCGGCCTCTTTGTCGCCGGGGTTTAAGTCGGGATGATATTGTTTAGCCTTCTGTCTGTAGGCCTTTTTAATCTCATCCTCCGAAGCACCCTTGCTTATGCCGAGCACCTCGTAATAGTCGCGTTTTTCTGCCAATTTATTTCACCCTTAAAACTGCATTAAGCCGCCCGTTTTTTGTGGGCGGCAATGCGAGAAATTGTTGTTTTATTTGTTTTCGTCGTCTTTAACTTCCGAGTAATCGGCGTCAACATAGTCAGCGCCTGCCTGTGCGCCTGCGTCAGCTCCGGGAGCTCCCTGAGCTGCTCCCTGAGCATTAGCCGCATTGTAAACCTTCTGCGAAACTGCGAAGAAAGCATTCTGAAGTTCGTCCTGCTTAGCTTTGATAGCCTCGGTGTCGGTGCCTTTAAGAGCCTCTTTGAGAGCCTCGAGTTTAGCGTTTAAGTCGTCCTTGTCAGCGGCCTCGATCTTGTCGCCGAGCTCACCGATTGTCTTTTCGGTCTGATAAACCATCTGATCTGCATTGTTGCGAACGTCGATTTCCTCACGACGCTTTTTGTCCTCAGCGGCAAACTGCTCAGCGTTCTGGACAGCCTTCTCAATATCCTCTTTGGACATATTTGTGGAGGATGTGATTGTGATTTTCTGCTCTTTTCCTGTTCCGAGATCCTTTGCAGAAACGTTTACGATGCCGTTAGCGTCAATGTCAAAGGAAACCTCGATCTGAGGAACGCCACGGGGAGCGGCGGGGATTCCGTCGAGACGGAACATACCGAGCGATTTGTTATCCTTAGCAAATTCTCTCTCGCCCTGAAGAATGTTGATTTCAACAGAGGTCTGACCGTCAGCAGCGGTGGAGAAAAT
>JAZRHT010000031.1:0-23738 GCA_045644905.1 Oscillospiraceae bacterium | reverse complement strand
AATTTCCGTCAGTTATTCAAAAACTCCTTTATATTTGCATTCGTAGGTCTTGGCAGAAATATAATTACAACCCTGATTTTAGGTATTATCTACGGATATATGTTCATTAACTTCATACTTCCTGTATTCGGACCGATATTTAATCCTGAAATCCCAGCATCTCTTGGCGCAGCGGCGCTCTCGTTATCACTATATATGTTCTTTATTCCTGCACTAGCTTCGTTTATTTTAAACTTCAACATTTATCCTTGTGTTAAAAAGTTTATGCTCGATCCTGCACTCGCAAAGCAGAAACAAGCCGAAGAAGAGAGCATTTTTGAGGACATCGAATAATTTATAAAAAAACAAAACCCTCCCACTTGGGAGGGTTTTTAATTTTATTTATGCACCGTGCATGCTTCGGGAAGATTATTCTTATCGTAATAACCTATCTCAGTAGACTTACAAGCAGCGGTCGCAAGGCTTCCGCTCGAGAGACAATATTTGCATTCAATGACGTTTTCACTGTCAATAAAATCTTTAGAAGGTTTGCCCTTCATAACATCGGACATAATACCTTTCCAAAGTCTCGGGGTCGAAACGTTGATTCCGGTAAGCGACTGGGGTGTGTCATAACCGTACCAGAGAGCCGAAACGTTGTAGGGAGTAAGACCAACAAACCAAATATCCTTTTTGTCGTTGGTTGTACCGGTTTTTCCGCCAGTAGGCATATTGAGCTTAGCAGCTTTACCAGTGCCATATTTACCGGTGCAAACTCTTTGAAGCATCTTGTTCATAATAACGGCAGTTTCTTCACTTATTACGCGCTCAGGTTTGCTATTATTTTCAAGGATAAGATTTCCTTCAGCATCCTCAACTCTTAAATAAGTTACAGGCTTATTATAATATCCGCCGTTAGCAAATATCTGATAAGCCGCCGCGAGTTCAAGAGGCGAAACACCATCTGTAAGACCACCAAGACTCATAGGCGAAATATTAACATCAGAAAGAACGTTAGAGCCAACCTTTCTCGAAGAAACAAGGGAAGTAACACCAAGCTTATTTGTAAGGAAATTGAAGCTTTCACGAGGGGTTAAAGTCTGAGATAATTGAACCGGAATGGTGTTGACGGAACGCTGAAGCGCGTACTCAACCGGCATGTTACCAAGGTATCCTTTGTAATAGTTACTGATAACAGTGTTACCCTGAAGGGTTATCTTTTTGTCCGACATAATAGTGGACCAATTGATAAGTCCTCTTTCTAAGGCAAGTCCGTAAATCGAGATGGGCTTCATGGTAGAGCCTGGTTGACGCAGGGCAGCGGTCGCTCTATTAAAGAGAAGGTCGCCTTTCTTTTCGCCAAGACCACCAACAAGCGCCTGAACCTTGCCATCAAGTCCAACAATAGCCATAGCGGACTGAGGAGCAACCGCACCGTTTACCTTAGGAAAGTCCTCACGAGTTTCGAATTGATGCTCTAACGAATCCTGCATCTGAATGTCCATAGGAGTGTAAATTTTAATTCCCTGATAATAGACAATTTCACGGGCATAGTTTCTGCTATAACCCTTTTGCTCCACAAGATCATTTATAACGTCAACAATAACTTGATCAACATAGTAGCTCTGATAACTGTTTACTTCGGTTTTGAACTCTTCCTTAGCAAAAACAATTTCCTCGTTTATAGCCTCGTCATATTCTTCCTGAGTGATTCTTTTTTGATCAAGCATCATTCCGAGAATCATATCACGACGCTCTTTATTTTTGTTATCGGTTCTATAAGGTCCGTACTTAGTGGGATGCTGTGTAATAGCGGCAAGGCAAGCACATTCGGCAAGCGTAAGATCTGAAACGTCTTTATTAAAATACGCCTTAGAAGCCGCCTGAACACCATTTAGGTTTTGGTCAAGAGGCATTACGTTTAAATAAGCCTCGAGTATTTCTTCCTTTGAATACTTCTTTTCAAGATTTATTGCCGTGAAAATTTCTCTGATCTTTCGGTCAATTCTGTGCTCATTCGCACCGGTTAAGTTCTTTACAAGCTGTTGGGTTATTGTAGATGCACCAAATTCAGTATCGTAAAACTTTATAAAGAGGTTAGCGAACGCAAAAATCGTTCTGCCCCAGTCAACACCGTTATGACTGCGAAAGCGCTTGTCTTCAACTGCCTCAATGGCATCCTTCATATCCTCGGGAATCCTATCATAATCAACCCAGATACGATTTTCTCCCGCCCATACACGCTCGGTTTCAATGTATTCACCATCTTTGTTCATTGCGTATACAATAGAAGTATAGTTGAGTGCTTCCTTGTCAATATCGAGGTCAGCCTCTGTATCAACAAACTTCATAATGTAAATGGTAAGCGATGCAGCGAGAATGCAGGCCGTGAGAACAAAAATAAGGAACATAGTTAGGATACTGCGTCCCAAAATTTTCAGTGCCTTCTTGGTAGCACCACTCTTCATAGCATCTTTAATTTTAGCTCCAGCATCTTTGAGTGCCGTATTTTTGTTTAATTTAAATTGTCTGCTCATTTAATAATCTCCCTAAAATTCCAAATGAACTTTTCGATAAAATTACTTTTGATATTATACCACATAATTTTCCATTTGTTAAGTCTTTTTTGAAATCTTAATAATAATTTCGTCATTATGCATAAATTTCATTTTTTCGCCTCAAAATATGAAAAAAGGAAGTGTGTATGATTATGATTCTCCCGAAAAAGAAAAAGGTTATATTCATATCTGCATGGGCGCTATCTATTATAATTTGCGCATCTTTAGCGCTTTTTAATCCAATAGCAAATACTTTCGAAGGAAAACAAACTCAAGCAGAGCAAACTGACTGCTATATAATTGGGGTATATGATGATAAAATCGCCGTATTTGCTCAAGGTGATGAAGTCCCAATCGAAACTTATGACGTTTATGTAACAACACTTCCTGAAAGTGACCAGAAAACGCTTAGAAAGGGAATACCGGTCAAAGGAAAAACTGAGCTTAGAAGATTAATTGAAGATTATACAAGTTAAGGCGGCGCTTTTGCGCCGCTTTTTTGTAATATTTAGAAAAATTGCAGAATAAACTTAAATAAAACCTTGTCCAAACGAAAGGAATAATATATGACTAATAAAAACATATTACAAGAAGCGAGCTATTTTCTTTGTGATCAAATAAGATTTCCGCTCGCCACCGTAAATAAAAATTACATAGATAAAACAAAGGAAATACGGCTAAAAATCGGCGCTCCTGTTTGCCTTGTAATGACTGATAGCAAGATGTTTTTAAGATACGACGGCACGTTAAGTGATTTACCGCAAGGAAATAATTTGTGTGTCGTTTCTAAAAACGATATGGACGAAAGCGCAAGCAGGCTTGTCAATTTTTCAATTCATGCCTTTCAAAATGAAATGAAAAAAGGGTTCATAACAATTAAAGGCGGACATAGAGTTGGGATTTGCGCCAGTGCAATTGTGGACAACACAGGTGAGATAACTTCACTACGCAACATTTCATCGCTCAATATCAGAATAGCGAGGGAAATTAAGGGCGCATCCAATGAAATTATAAATAACGTTTTTTCAGAAAAAATCGTTTCTACCCTAATTGTCGGCGAACCATCAAGCGGGAAAACGACAATTTTAAGAGATTTAGCAAGCAGACTATCTGATAAGGAATTTGGATATTTGCGAGTTTGTATCGTAGACGAAAGGGGAGAAATAGCCGCAACAAGCGACGGCGTGGCCTCAAAAAACCTTGGCGTGGGATGCGACGTTTTGGACGGATACCCAAAAGCAGAAGGAATGATGCTCGCACTAAGGTCAATGTCACCTGATATAATAGTCTGCGATGAAATTGGTGGCGATGACGATATAAGAGCTATAGAAAGCGTTGTAAACTCAGGCGTTAAAATTATCGCTACCATTCACTCAGATGATTTCTCCCACCTTACAAAACGCCCTCAGTATACACGGCTTATGCAAACGAGCGCATTTGACATTGCCATAATTCTCAAAAGAAGAGATACGCCGGGAAAAATCAAAGAAATTATACCCCTCAAAAGATACTGGAGATGAAATGATGCTTTTTAAAGCAGTCGGATGCATTTTAATTATTTTTTCAAGCACGGCAATAGGCATAAACCACATAAATAATCTAAGAGATAGAGCCTTAGCACTTTTTGAATCAAGCGAGTTTGTTAATATACTAAAAATAAAAATGGGTTATGAGCTGTGTGATATTCCAAGTATTTTTAAGTCACTTGAGGATAAGTATTTTATAGCAAAAAACTGCTTAATACATATAAAAAACGGCGATTCTCTTAAAATTGCGTGGAATAAGTCAATTGACAAATACGCAAAGAAAGCGCACTTGAATTCGAGCGATATAAGCATTTTAAAAGACTTTTGTGTTTGTTTAGGACAAACCGACATTGAAGGGCAAATTTCTAATTTAAATATGTATTTAAAGTTATTAGAGAAACGTATAAACGAAGCGAAATCCGAGCTTAGCGACAAATCGAAGGTAATTTTTAGCACAAGCATATTCTCAGGACTTTTAATATCAATAATTCTTATCTGACAACTCGGAGGCAAAACACTATGGATGTAGATTTAATATTTAAAATTGCGGCCGTAGGAATAATTGTAACGGTATTAAATCAGGTGCTAATTCGATCAGGCAGAGAAGAACAAGCAACAATGACAACCCTCGCTGGACTTATCGTTGTTTTAATGATGATGATTCATCAAATTAGCGATCTGTTTGACACAGTTAAAAGCGTTTTTGGTTTATAAATTATGAACATTGTTACTGTCGTTGCAATTGGATTGATTGGATCAATATTAACAGTTATTGTGAAGCAGTACAAGCCTGAATTTGCTATTTATATCTCGATTATTACCGTGGTAATAATTTTTTCAAGTGTTTTGGGCGTCGCACTACCAATCATTTCAGATATAAAATCAATAATAAATAAAACAAGTATTTCATTTGAGCATATCTCAATTTTAATAAAGTCAGTAGGGATATGCTATTTAACGCAGTTTGTCTGCGATATATGCAAGGATTCAGGCCAAACGGCAATAGCAAATAAGATTGAGCTTACCGGAAAGGTGGCAATTTGCATTATTTCTCTGCCACTTTTTCACGAACTTATTTCTATCGTCGAGGTAATTATTGGAAAGGTATCTTAAAGGATGAAAAAAGTGATTTCTGTTATTGCCATTCTTTTTATTTTGGTTAATATCTCGTCTTTTACCGCCTTTGCAAGCGATGACAATGGTAATATAAAAGATATTTTACCTTCAGAAACAAGTGAAATTTTAGAGAAAAACGGTTTCGAAACACTTAATATAGACACGCTTAAAAGCATTAACGTTTCCGATATATTTAATTATATAAAAAGCGCAATTCAATCCGAAATAAAAATGCCATTTTTATTGATATACGTTATATTTTTAATCGTTCTAATCATTTCTATTGCACAAGGAATAAACGGCGGCACATTGAACTCAGAACTCGACAATAATTTAGGGATAGTGAGTATTTTAAGTCTTTGCGCAACAGTTTTAACACCAATCATGTCATGCCTTCACGAAACCAAAGTATTTATTGAAAATATTAGCGCTTTTACTAAATCCTTTGTTCCTGTACTAACAGGAGTAATGGCATCGGCAGGGGAGAGCACAACAGGGCTAGGCTATCAAGCTGTAATACTCTCTGCATCAGAGCTTCTTTCAAGCTTTCTCTCGGGAATAATTTTGCCACTATTATTCATCTTTCTTGCTATCTCACTTGTTAGCAAAACAACGTCATTTCTAACTTTAAATTCACTCACAAGTTCGGTAAAATCTGCAGTTAATTGGTCACTTGGACTTAGTGTAGGCCTATTCGTTGCTTTGATCACAATAAAAGGACTTATAGGCGCAGGAGCCGATTCCATTGCCCTCAGAACAGGAAAATTCTTTATCGGAAGCTTTGTACCTGCAGTGGGATCGGCTTTATCTGAGGCGGCATCTACGGCAATTAAAGGAGTTAAGGTGATCAAAAACACAACAGGTGCATTTGGCATTATTGCCGCTTTTTTTTATATTTTGCCTCCACTTATTAAGATTTTATTATATAAATTTACTTGCGATATAAGCGCAATATTAGGCGATGTACTCGGAGCTTCTAAAATAGTATCAGTAATTCGTGATATATCAATGGTTTTAGGATTATTATGTTCGATAATATTAAGTTTTGGTGCCGTGATAATCCTTTCAACTGCATTAACGCTCTTAATAGGAGGTAATATGTAATTTGGAAAGTGTAAAGGTATTCACCTTGTCAGTTTGCGTTTCTCTCGTTATAGGCTCAATATTCTCGATGATGGTGCCCAACATAGAAAAATACAAAATATTTAAGGTTATATTATCCGCATTTATATTGTCAGGACTAATATCTCCGTTATATTCCATACTAGAACAAAGTAGTTTGCTTGTAAACTTTGACACTATCCAAACAGTTGAATATAAATATGACGAAGACACCATACAAAGCATTGAAAACAGCGCATCTGTTTCACTATATCCTATTATTAAAAGTGAGCTAAGTAATGCTGGGGTAACGGACAATTTTGGCTTGAAGCTCGATTTTTCTGCAGAAAAAGAAGGAATTACAATAAAAAGCGTGAATATTAATGTTTGGGACTTGCATAGTATTGAAAAAGAAAAGCTGCAAGCACAGATTACTAATAACACAGGACTTCCTATAAATATCGTCGTAAACGAAAGCGAGGAAAGTTAAATGTTTAGTGACAAGTTCAAAACCTTTACATCATCTATACTAAAGCTTTTTGAAAATAAGAGGCATTTATCAATAATTGTTGTGATTGGTTGCATAGGAATAATCTTAATTGGTCTTTCGGATTTGATTTTTCCACAAAATGATCAAAAAACACTCACTTATCAAAAAGAAACAAACCTTGACGAATACGTAGAAATCTTAGAAAAGAAAACACAAAAAATGATTTTATCAATAAATGGAGCAGGAAAAAGTAAAATTATGATAACGGCAGAATGCTCGCCAGAAAAAGAATTCGCAACTGATGATGATATATCCAACGATTATAAAATTAACAGCGATGATAAACAACAATCCGTCGAGCAAAAAAATGAAATTGTCATTATCGAGTCAAACGGTAATAAAAACGCGCTCGTTACAAAGGTTAAAGAGCCACAAATCAGAGGGGTTTTGGTTGTTTGTGAAGGTGCAGATACACCAAAAGTGAAAGAAAATGTAACAGAAGCGGTTAAAACCGTTTTAGGAGTACCATATAACAAAATTTGTGTCATAAAATTAAAAACGTAAAGGGGAAATATTATGAAACTCAATATGTTGATAGGCAAAAAGCAAATCGTATTAGCGGGACTTGTTGTGATATTATCGGTGGCCGTTTACCTTAACTGGGAATTTTCTAAAAACGACATAAACCTTAACACCGACGAAAAGAACTACGGTCAAACCGAAATGACTGGCGTTGAAATCACTGAAACAAGCGAAGAATATTTTGCAGAGGCTCGTTTAAACAGACAAAAAAACAGGGATGAGGCAATAGCATCCGTGCAAACGATGTTAAAAGACGAAAATCTGACCCAAGCGCAAAGGGAAGAAATAAACGCAAAAGCTGCAGAAATTACTAAACTTTCACAATGTGAAACATCGATAGAGGAGCTCGTTAAAGCAAAGGGATTTCAGGAATGCGTAGCCTTTGTTGACGGGGAAACCGCAAGCGTTGTTGTGAGTACTTCAGGACTTACAGACACTCAAGCGGCGCAAATTTTTGATATTATTTTAAATAAAACAAAAATAAATTCAGAAAATATCAATATTGTTGAAGTAAAATAGTTGTTTATTTGAAAATTTGTGGTATAATAATACTGTATATTCAAGAATTTTATGCATAAAATTATATTTTGCTATAAATTCTTTTACAAAGGAGGAAATTTATACCATGAATCAGAACGACATTTCCGAGCGCATTGAAACCGGCAATCTTAAAATTTCCGAGGACGTTGTTGCTTCAATCGCAACAATTGCCGCAAAGGAAGTAGAAGGCATCGCAGAGCTCTCGACCGCGCCCGCAAACATCAAGGGAATTTTCAAAACTAAGAAGCCTATCAAGAAAACCTCCGTTGAGGTAGACCTTAATGATGGCGTCGCCATTATCGATATCTATCTTAAAATTAAATATGGCGCAAAAGTTCAACCCGTTTCAACAGAAATTCAGAAAAAGGTTAAAGATTCTGTTCAGAATATGACAGGAATCGCCGTTTCCAAGGTAAACGTTCATATTTCCGGAATTTCTATTGAAGACAAAAACAAGAAATAAATAATTGCATTCCAGCCCTTAATTTTTTAAGGGCTTGTTTGCTTTTTTCATATTTTAAGACAGGGGAAAACAAATGACACGAAGCGAATCTCGAGAACAAGCATTTATACTTAATTTTGAGGCTCAATTTTCCGATTTGGGCTTAGATGAAATCATTGAGCTCGCAGGAGAAATGCGTGAATTTAAAATTTCAAGCTTTGCACGTGAGCTTTTAGAATTCACCACAGAAAACCGCGAAAAAATCAACGAAACAATCGCCACTTTCACAAAACGTTGGGATATGAGACGTATAAGCAAGGTTTCTCTCTCAGTTCTGCAGCTCGCCGTGGGAGAAATCATAAAATATGATGATATTCCCGTTAGCGTTACCATTAACGAAGCGGTTGAACTTTGTAAAAAATACGGTGGGGAAGATGATTTCTCGTTTGTAAACGGAATTCTCGGCTCCTTTGTTAAAACCATTGACCACAAAAGTGGAAAGGAAGAATAGCCGTGGCTGTTTTTCTTGGAATTGACACAAGCAATTACACCACCTCCGTCGCCGCTTACGATGACAAGTCGGGAAAAATGGTTTCTGAAAAACTGCTTTTGCCCGTAAAAGAAAATTCATGCGGTTTAAGACAAAGTGATGCCGTTTTTCTTCATGTAAAACAGCTGGGCGAGGTTGCCAAAAAAGTTCTTTCACAACTTGAAGAAACACCAATAGCGGTAGGCGTATCAATTTCTCCTCGCGATAGCAAGGGATCTTATATGCCATGCTTTCTTGTCGGAAAAATGCTTGCAGAAACACTAAGTGCGGCGTACAATGCAAAGTCATATGCCTTTTCGCATCAGAGTGGACACATAGCTGCCGCTCTTTACTCCGTGAACAAACTCGATATGTTGGATAGTGAATTTCTCGCATTTCACGTTTCGGGAGGCACGACCGATCTTATAAAAGTTTCTCCCGACAGTGAAAAAATAATTTCCTGCGAATGTATCGGAGGAAGTCTTGATTTAAAAGCCGGACAAGCCATTGACCGTGTTGGCGTTATGCTGTCAATTCCGTTTCCTTGCGGTCCAAATCTTGAAAAACTCTCCAAGGAGTCGAATAGATCGTTTAAAATTAAGCCTTATATAAATGGTCTTAACTGCGCTCTTTCAGGCCTTCAAAATCAGTCAGAAAAGATGCATAAACAAGGCGAAAAAGCCTGCGATATTGCAAAATACTGCCTTGATTTTATCGGCGCATCTATTGTCGGCGTTTGTGAAAATGCAAGGGAAATTTATCCCGAGCTTCCGTTTGTTTTTGCAGGCGGTGTAATGTCTAATAAGGGACTTAATAGACTGCTTTCAGAAAAATATAACGGACTTTTTGCAGAACCAAAATACAGTAGTGACAACGCCGCAGGAACCGCAATTTTATGCAAAACTGCATATGACAGAAATTTAAGTGAATACAAATTTTGAAATGAGGAATCCTGATGAATCAGGCAATAACCGTTTCACAATTAAATAGATATATTAAACTAAAAATAGATCACGACATAAAGCTAAATGATATCTGTATCATTGGCGAAATATCCAATTTCAAAAACCATGTAAAAACGGGACATTTCTATTTTTCGTTGAAGGATGAAGAATCCATTGTAAAAGTAGTAATGTTCTTTCAAAACGCTTGCAAGGTTAAATTTACTCCAAGCGACGGAATGCGCGTTGTAATAAGTGGAAAGGTTTCGGTTTACGAACGGGACGGCTCTTATCAGATTTATGCTACCGAAATGATTCCTGACGGAGCAGGGGATTTAGCACTTGCATTTGAGCAACTTAAAGAAAAGTTGAAAAACGAAGGGCTATTCGATGAAGCGCATAAAAAATCTCTGCCCGAGTATCCCGAAAAAATAGGTATAATTACATCTCCGACCGGTGCGGCCGTGCAGGATATGCTTAATATCTTTACAAGAAGATTTCCTATGTGCAGCCTCGTTTTGTATCCTGCGCTTGTTCAGGGAGATAATGCCGCAAAAAGTATGATTGACGGATTAAATCACTTTGAACAAAGCGAAAAGGTCGATATTATTGTCATAGGGCGAGGCGGAGGCAGTGTTGAGGACCTTTGGTGCTTTAACAATGAGGCGCTTGCAAGAGCCATTTTTGCTTGCAAAACCCCTGTGGTTTCCTGTGTTGGACACGAAACAGATTTCACAATAGCAGATTTCGTTGCTGACCTGCGAGCCCCAACGCCGTCTGCAGCAGCAGAGTTATGTGTTCCTGATAGCAACACAGTAAGATTCAGACTTTCAGAGCTATCACAGAGAAGCACAAATCTAATTAGCGGTAAGATCGAGATTTTATCGGATAGGGTAATAGGTTATTTACAAAGGCCATGCCTTAAAGATGCCGACTTCCATATTGCAAATCTCAGAAATCGTCTTTCAGCACTATCACAAAGGCCGTGCCTTACAAAACCGGAGTTACTGTACTCTGAAAGACAGCTTAAGCTTAAGAATATCTCAGGAAATTTGCTCGCTTCAATGAAAAACCACGAGATAAAATTAAACGCTAAATTATCCGAAAATGCTGCAAAAATAGATGCATTAAGTCCCTTGAAGGTTTTATCAAGGGGGTACGGACTTGTTACCAAAGATAACAAGCCGGTCACCGCAAAAAAACTTGAAAATAACGATGAAATTACACTTAATTTTGCCGATGGAAGCGCAAATGCAAGGGTAATTTCAGTTAAAAAGGAGATATAGCTATGCCGGAGAAAAATACACTTTCTTTTGAAAAAGCTATGGAGAGAATAGAGGAAATTGTTTTGCTTCTCGAAAATGGAAAATCCTCTCTCGATGAATCACTTAGTTTATTCGAAGAAGCCACTAACCTTTGCGCTTATTGTAACAAAAAGCTTGACGATGCTCAGAAAAAGGTCGAGCAGTTTTCGGCAGTTAATATTTCAAACGAGGATAAATAAAATGTCTGATATGAATGCTAAAATCAAAGAATATTGTGCGATAATTGAGGCGGAATTGTCTAAAATTTTAGGACGCAAGAATTGTCTGCAGCAGGCTATTTTTGATGCTATGGATTACAGCATAAGCGCGGGCGGCAAGAGAATTAGGCCCATCATTCTGCTTGAGTTTTGTAAGATATGCGGTGGAAATATTAAAGCGGCACTTCCTTTTGCTTGTGCGCTTGAAATGATACACACATACTCGCTCATTCACGACGACCTTCCTTGTATGGATAACGATGATATTAGAAGGGGAAAGCCCTCCTGCCACAAAGCATTCGGAGAAGCAAACGCTCTTCTTGCAGGTGATGCCCTTTTAAATATGGCATTTGAAACAATGCTTTTATCAACTGATTCAAAGACGGATCCCGCTCTCAAGCTCAAAGCCGCTCATTTTATTGCAACCTGCTCGGGAGCAGACGGAATGATTGGTGGACAAGTTATTGACCTCGAAAACGAAGGCCAGGATATTTCCGAAGAAATTTTACTGCGCCTTTACAAAGACAAAACCGCAGCGCTACTTAGGGCCGCTGCAGTTTCGGGAACCATATTGGCTGGCGCTGATGAGAAAAAAATTGCCGCCGCAGATAGCTTTGCTCTTAACTTAGGACTCGCATTTCAGATAGTAGACGATGTTCTTGACTATACGGGTGACGAAGCAACGCTTGGAAAACCCATCGGAAGCGACCAAAAGAACAACAAAAAGACATATGTTTCATTCCACGGAATTGAAGGCTCTATCAAAAAGGCAAAAGAACTTACCGAAAAAGCATTAGAATCCCTTGAAAGCTTTGAAAACACTAAATTTTTAAAAGAATTATCACTCTATCTTTGCGATAGAAATAAATAAAAGGAAGCAGTATGGAAGAGAAAAGAATTCTTTCCCAAGTTAACTCTCCCGACGATGTAAAAAAGCTCAATAAAAATGATTTAAAACCGCTTTGTGAGGAAATCAGAGAAACACTTATAGACACTCTTTCAAAGAGCGGCGGACATCTTGCTTCAAACCTTGGAACAGTTGAACTCACGGTTGCACTTCATCGTGTTTTTGACAGTCCAAAGGATCAAATCGTGTGGGACGTCGGACATCAAGCGTACACCCACAAGCTCCTTACGGGTAGAAAAGAGGCATTCTCCACGCTTAGGCAAAAGGGAGGTATCTCGGGCTTTCCTAACCCTAAAGAAAGCGAACACGACGCATTTATCGCGGGACATAGTAGCACGTCATTGGCCGCCGCATTTGGTCTTGCAAGAGCAAAATCAATTTCGGGCGATGACGGGCATGTTGTCGCTGTTGTGGGCGATGGCGCAGCAAGCGGTGGAATGTTTTACGAAGGTCTCAACAACATTGGACATTACCACGACAGAGTTGTTGTAATTCTAAACGACAATAAGATTTCCATATCAAAAAATATCGGTGCTGTTGCGAAATATTTATCTGAAATCAGGGTTAGACCCAAATATTTCAAAGCCAAGGATAGAATTGAGCGCTTTGTAACCAAGCTACCTTTCATCGGAAAATGGTTAAGACGCAAGATCGTAACATCCAAATCCATGCTTAAATACGCTCTTTATCACAACACTTGGTTTGAGCAATTTGGTTTTACCTATCTCGGACCAATTGATGGTCACGACATTAATTCGCTTTGCGAGGTTTTAGAGCGTGCAAAATCCTTAAATAAACCTGTTTTGATACACGCAGAAACCGTAAAGGGAAAGGGATATAAATACGCAGAGGAAAACCCCGGTGCATATCACGGAGTAAAACCTTTTGACCCCGACAAAGCAAATCACAACGCAAAAACCTCTGACGGTTTTTCTGAAAAATTCGGAGAATATCTTTTAGAACTCGGAAAAAAAGACGAGCGAATTTGCGCCATATCTCCCGCAATGAAATATGCTTCGGGCTTTGATAAGTTTGCAAACGAATTTCCAAGAAGATTTCTCGACGTTGGAATAGCAGAGCCCCTTGCTATAACCTCTGCTTGCGGCATGGCAAAAAATGGACTTATTCCCGTTGTTGGAATCTACTCCTCGTTTATGCAAAGAACCTACGATCAGGTGCTCCACGATGCAGCAATCTCGAATAACCACATCATTATAGCGGTTGACAGAGCGGGCATAGTAGGTGAGGACGGAGAAACCCATCAAGGAATATATGACGTTGCGTTTTTATCGACAATTCCCAACGTAACAATTTTCTCGCCATCAAATACAGACGAGCTCGAAATTTGTATGGAAAGAGCGATTTATGAAGAAAATGGCGTTGTTGTAATAAGATATCCTAAGGGAAACTCTATGGCTGTGTCTAAAAAATATTCAAAAATAGACACCGAAAGAGTGTTTTATAAATCTAATTCTTCTGAAAGTGGACTGATTATCACATATGGACGAGAATTTTCTCAGTGCGCAAAAGCCGTTGAAATGGCCGAAAACGATAGTATTAACTATGATATTTTAAAGCTTGTAAGACTAAGTTGCAGCGCTGAGCTTGTTGAAACAATAAAGAGTTATGAAAAAGTTTTATTTATAGAGGAATCAAGTGAGCGTGGCTCTGTATCCGAACTTTTTGCATCAGAGCTTGCAATAGCGGGATTCAAGGGTAAATTTATATCCCACACTCTTGGAAACGGTTTTATTGCTCACCAGACCACTAATGAAGCACTTAAAGAATATAAAATGGATGCAGATAGTATCTATAAACTTATAAAGGAATAGCATTTATGCAGAAAAAAAGATTAGATGTTTTGTTGGTTGAAAAAGGGCTTGCGCAATCACGTGAAAGAGCAAAATCCCTTATAATGTCTGGAATCGTTTTTGTAAACGGCGAAAGATTGGATAAATCAGGAAGCACAGTTGATGAAAAAGCCAACATTGAGGTAAGAGGAGGCGGACTTCAGTACGTAAGTCGAGGCGGACTTAAGCTTGAAAAGGCTATGCAAAACTTCCCAATTGTTCTTAACAACACAGTTTGTATGGATATCGGCGCATCAACCGGCGGGTTTACCGATTGTATGCTTCAAAATGGTGCTAAAAAGGTATTTGCAGTCGACGTTGGTTATGGACAACTTGCATGGAAGCTGAGATGTGACGAGCGCGTTGTAAATTTAGAACGCACAAACGTCCGTTATCTTACTGCTGAACAGGTAGGGGAGAGAATTGATTTCATCAGCGTTGATGTCTCGTTTATCTCGTTAAAACTTGTTTTGCCGGTTGCTAAAACCTATTTATCCTCAGAAGGCGAGATGGTTTGCCTTATTAAGCCACAATTTGAGGCAGGAAAAGAAAACGTTGGTAAAAAGGGTGTTGTTCGCGACACTCATGTACATATAAACGTTGTAAAAAACATCATTTCTTTTGCAATAGAAGCTGGATTTGATGTAAAGGGATTAACCTTTTCACCAGTTAAAGGTCCCGAGGGAAATATTGAATATCTCATTTATCTTAAAAACGGCAGCGGAAAGCTTGAAATATCCGAAAATGCCGCTGACGAAATTGTAAAAGAATCGCACAGCACATTGGATGTATAAAGAAGGTGAAAAAATGAAGGTGCTTTTAATACCGAATTTCCAAAAAGACGGTTGCGAAAAGATAACCCTAGACGTAATCAGAATTCTAAAAGAGGGAAATGCAGAAATTTTTGCGCTTTATGAAAGCAAGTTATATATTAAAAGTGAATCAGTTGCCTTCATTTCACCCGAAAATCTTTCATCTGACATTGAATTTGCAATTACAATTGGTGGCGACGGCACAATAATAGAAGCTGCAAATCTCCTTTTAGAGCACGAAATTCCAATAATAGGAGTAAATTTAGGAACCTTAGGGTTTCTTGCGGGAATCGAAACCAATGAGCTCAACTTAATTTACGATATTCTTTGCGGAAAATATAGCATCGATGAAAGAACAACCCTTAAAGCAGAAATTGAACATTCAAATGGAATGAAAACGCAGTTTACAGCTATAAACGACATCGTAATATCTAAGAATGCTTTTTCAGGAATTATAGATATCGACGTAGAATGCAATGGTGTTGAGACAGCAAAGTATAGGGCAGATGGAGTTATATTTTCAACAGCATCAGGCTCAACCGCATATGCTATGTCGGCAGGCGGTCCGATTATGAATCCCGATGTAAAGGCAATCGCCCTTACACCAATTTGCGCACATTCGCTCTTTGCAAGGACGATCATTTTACCCGAAAACGAACAAATAACCGTAAAAACCAATGCGGAATCAATTAAAAGAAAGGTTTTCGTTGTTGCAGACGGACTTAATTCGGTTGATATTGAAAAAGGCGACGTCATCAAAATCAGTAAATACGATAAAAATATCAAATTCATTCGAATTAGTGAAAAAAGTTTTTATTCATCAGTTAATAGTAAGTTAATGTAATATAAGGAGCACGACTATGAAACAGAAAAGACAGGAAAAGATCCTTGAAATTATCACAAATAATGACGTTGACACACAGGGCAGACTTATGGAACTCCTCAAAGAAAGCGGTTTTAGTGCCACCCAGGCAACGCTTTCAAGAGATATTCGTGAGCTTCGCCTTGTAAAAGTAATGACTGACACAGGAATTTATAAATATGACGTACCCACACAAGAAAAAGTTACTGAAATGAGCAGTAAATTTCGCTCAATTTTTGCAGAGGCAGTCATTAGTGTCGATTATGCATTCCATATTGTTGTGATAAAGTGTCACGTTGGTATGGCAAGTGCCGCTTGCGCAGCGCTTGATAATATGAAAATAAGAGACGTTGTAGGTTCACTCGCAGGAGATGACACTATATTTGTACTACTCAGAAACGAGCAACAGGCTCTTAAGCTTGTAAGCGAAATAAGACAGAATATCAAAGGATAGGAGCATTTAAAATGCTATTGCAGCTTCACATTGAAAATGTGGCGGTAATTGAAGAGGCAAACATCGATTTTTCCGATGGATTTCACGTTTTAACCGGTGAAACCGGTGCTGGAAAATCTATAATTATCGACTCTATAAATGCAGTAACGGGTGAACGCACCTCTAAGGATATTATACGAAACGGTGCTCAGAAGGCTAAAATTTCTGCAGTTTTCTGCGATATTGGAAAAGATGCGGAATGCACGCTCTCCGAAATGGGATATGAGCTATCAGAGGATTCATTATTAATGCTTAGTCGTGAGCTTAATCTTGACGGCAGAAGCACCTTTCGTCTAAACGGCTGTATCGTTCCAATGTCTATCATCAAGGAAATTTCTCCTTATCTTATCAATATACACGGCCAACACGACAATCAACAACTTTTTTCACCATCAAAACATATAAATTTTATTGATAGCTTTGCAGGGCTTGAAACTTCGCTTTTAAATTATTCCGAAACATACAAAAAGATGCGCTTAGTTAAGGATTCGCTTTCTAACATTGTAAGTGACGACGAACTAAAAGAACGCAGGATTGAACTTTTAAAATTCCAAATAGAGGAAATTGAGGCAGCATGTCTAATTTCAGGCGAAGAAGAAGAGCTCCTCAGCCGAAGAGATATAATTAGAAACTCAGAGAGTTTAAATGAAAATGTTTCCTATGCTCATTCTCTCATTAGCGGCGGAGACGAAACTGATGGAGCACTCAGTCTTTTAAAAGAGGCAGCGGATGCAATCTCCGAAATTTCGGATTACGATGCAGAAGTAGGGGCTTTAGCCGAAAAAACCTCGTCTATACTTTACGAAGTTGAGGAAATTCTTTCCGAAATCAGAGAACTCGACGGTAAATTTGATTACGACCCCAATGAACTTAACAATATTGAGGAACGACTTGACATTATATTCCGCTTAAAGCAAAAATACGGCAACAGTGTTGATGAAATACTTGAAAAGTATGATTCGCTTGTCAAGGAATTAGACGATATTACGTTTGGTGACAGAAAAATCGAAGAGCTTAAAGCAGAATATGAGCTTTTGTTTAACGAAGCAACAATTAAAGCACAAGACCTTTCAAAAAAGCGCCTTTCTGCCTGCGAGGTACTTTGCAAAAAAATTGCAGATGAGCTTTATTTCCTGGATATGCCTAACGTTAAATTTACTGTATCGAGTGAAATAGTAGAACTCAACACCCATGGTTGCGATAAGCTTGAGTTCCTTATTTCAGCAAATAGCGGAGAAGAGCCCAGACCTCTTACTAAAATTGCATCGGGCGGCGAGCTCTCGAGAATTATGCTTGCTATTAAAACCGTTTTATCCGAGGGTGACCAAATCGGCACCTTAATATTTGACGAAATTGATACGGGTGTGAGCGGGAAAACTGCACGCAAGATAGGTGAGAAGATGCGTCAGATTTCAATTGGTAGGCAGGTTTTGTGCGTCACACACTTGGCGCAGATCGCTTCACTTGCCGACAATCACTTGTTTATTGAAAAGAGTACAAGAGATGAAAGAACATTTACATCTGTACGTCTTTTGGATATGAGCGAAAGAATTAACGAGGTTGCAAGAATAATGGGCGGTGACGTAATAACTGACGCAACGATTCAAGCCGCGAAAGAGCTTATTAAACAATAATTTCGAGGAGATTTTGAAAGTGAAAATCAAATTATTCGGAAAGAAAATAGAGCCCGCTTGTCTTTATTGCCGCTTTGGCAGAGCAAATGGTGAAGGAGACCGCGTATTTTGTTCTAAAAAAGGAATTGTAGATGCGATTAGTTCCTGCAGAGCATTCGATTACGATCCGATTAAGCGCGTTCCTAAAAAGGTTAAGCTCGCAAGCGATTTAACCGAAAAAGATTTTGAAATTTAATATTCAAAACATCTTGCAAAATTAAATTTAATATGTTATAATTTTGTAGTTAATAATATTTGTCACTATATTTGGAGGTATTTTACAATGAATCTCTTTGAAATAATCGCAGGAGCTCTTCTTATTCTCTTAAGCGTTGCTATTATCGTTCTCGTAGCGCTTCAGGATTCTACAGAGGGAATGTCCTCAGCCGTTACCGGCGACGTTTCTCAGTCTTATCTTGCAAATAATCGTGGTCGCACAAGAGAAGAGAAACTCAAGAAAATTACAAAGATCTGTGTTATTGTATTTTTAGTACTGATTGTTGCAGTCGGTATCGTTATCAGATTTGTAAAGTAATTTAAATTCTAAATAGGAGGCTACGCTTATGAAAAAAATTGTTTCACTTTTAGCTGCATTCCTTATCGCAATCTCCGGTTCTGTTTGTGTATTTGCTGCTCAAAGCCCCGGTGGAGTAATTAAGCCCGATCAGTTCAACATTGTTGGTACTGTTACTCAGAAAGGCGAAAAAGCCGCTGACATTATTGTTGAAATCGGCAATAAAAAAGACACAACATCTGACAAAGGTGCATATCGCATTGAAGGCATTGAGGCAGGCAGTCACACTGTAAGCTTTAAAAAAGCTAATGATGAGCTCGGCACCGTTTCCTTTAAAATCGCAAAGGGAAAGACCACAAAATACGTAAAGCTCGCTGATGGTAGCTATGATATTACTGTTGCATCTAACGTCGCAACCATCAATATCGACTTCGATATCAAAGAAGATGGCACAGCTGAGATTACAAAGGTCACTCCCGCAGGAAATGGTTCTCCCATTGGTCCTCCTATGGGCGATATGTTTACTAATATTGCTATGCTTGTTTTCGCACTTTCACTCACTGGAATTTTAGTTTCTGTATTCTTTAAAAAGAAATATTCCTGCTAAAATAAAATCAAAAATACCCGCAGAGTCAAAATGACTTTGCGGGTATTTTTATTTCCACAAATTATTTGACACAGAGCGCAAATAAAGGTATAATATTATTATGTATAACCACTAAAAAGAGGAGGGAACAAACGTGGAAAACAAAAAGAAATTTTGGCACGTTTTGCTTATTGTTTTTATAGCGTTTTTTCTTGTTTCCGCCTTATATTTAGTATATATTTTTGGGAGTCAATTGTTTTTAAAAAACGAACTCACACAACATCAAAATACATCTTCCCACCTTGCCTCAGCAGAAGTTTTAGTTGAAAACCCAATTGACTTTAAACCTCTTCAGGAAACCAATTCTGAAATCTACGCTTGGGTAAGAGTTCCTAATACAAACATTGACTATCCTATTGCTCAAAGTAATACAGACGATGAATTTTATATTCACCACGATATTTATGGAAAGTGGATATACTCTGGAACACTATATACAGAAATGCAAAATCGTAAAGATTTTTCAGATCCAAATACAGTTATTTACGGACATAATATGTCAAAAGGATATATGTTCCATAACTTAAGTTTTTTTCAAAATGAAGAGTTTTTTAATAAAAATCGAGAATTTTACATCTACACTCCCGGTCATATACTGACATACACAGTTTTTGCCGCTTACAAATATGACACCAGACATATATTAAATTCTTTTGATTTTACTGATGAACAGGTTTTTGCCGATTATATAGAAAGTGCAAAAAATCCTGCGTCAATGGTAAAAAATGTACGCGAGGAAATTGATGTTACTACAAATGATAAAATCGTAACCCTATATACATGTTACGGCACTGGAACAAAACACCGTTATCTCGTTCAAGGAGTCTTGACTAATGACCAAAAAACCTACTGATAACAGTCAAAAAAAGAAAAGCAAAAGGATTCTATTATGGATTGCCCTTAGTTTAATTTCGGTTATTTTGATTGTCGGAATAGTGTTTGCGATTCTTGTAGAGGTTGGTAAAAAAAATCTTTTAAACAACGATACTGCAAGCATTGTTGTCCCCGAAAATGTTGTTGATTACCAAGAGGATGATGGTAAAACAATTTCATATAAAGGACAAAACTACAGACTAAACGAAAATATAACAAGCATACTTCTAATTGGCGTTGACAAAGATAAGATGGATTCAAATCCAAGTGAAAAATTCGGAGCTAATGGACAAGCCGACCTACTGCTTCTTATAGTGCTTGATACATCTAACGGAAATATGAAGGCAATTCCTATTTCCCGAGATACAATGATTGATGTAAATCAGTACTCTGTTAGTGGGCAATATATCGGCATTCAAAAAGAGCAGATTTGCCTTAGCTATTCTTATGGTGATGGCAGAGAAAAAAGTTGCGAAAACACAGTCACATCCGTTTCTCGTCTGCTTTACGGAATGCCTGTAAATTCCTATGTAGCAATTGACATCAAAGGAATCAAAGTTCTGAATGATGCTCTTGGCGGAGTAAATGTAACAGTAACTGAAGACATCGACCTATTTGGAACGAAGATAAAAAAAGGCGAAAGCGCGACGCTAAAAGGCGAGTATGCACTCGGATATATCCGCTCGAGAGATAAAGATTCTATCGAAGCTAATAGCGAAAGAATGGCAAGACAAAAAAATTATATGCAATCCTTTTTCAAAACCGCTATTCAAAAAACTAAAAAGGATATTACTACACCAGTCAAGCTATATAACAAGGCTACAAACTATATGGTTAGCGATATAACAGTTGCAGATGTTTCATTTTTAACTAAATGTGTGCTTCTAAGCGGCAAAACAGACCTCGAATTTGCGTCGATTAAAGGGCAAAACGTTATGGGTGAAAAATACGTTGAATTTTATCCTGACAGAGATGCACTTTATGATGTTGTTGTAAATACTTTTTATAATCCTGTAAATAACTAAAAGGAGAAATAACTATGGCAATGGTATTTTCCGTCACTCTTGAAAAAATTAAAAACGAATTTTCACTCGAGGAAATACATTCTCCTCATTCCTGCAGTGATGCAAAAATAATAAGCAACGACCTTAACAGGCCGGGTCTTAACTTTGTTGGTGACTACGATTTTTACGATGAAAAGCGAATTCAGGTTATCGGAAACGCTGAATATGGCTACCTAAATAAGCTCACGAAGGAAAAACGCAAAGAGGTTCTCGATGAATATATGTCACACAAGCCTCCACTCATTGTAATTACACGCTCTAACGAGATAATCCCCGAAATACTTGAAGCCGCTAAGAAATATGATGTATTTCTTATGCGTACATCGGTTTCAACCTCTAGATTTATCGCAGGCCTCATCTCTTTTCTACACGTCGAGCTTGCCCCAAGAATTACCTGCCATGGTGTTCTCGTTGAGGTTTACGGCGAGGGAATTTTACTCCTAGGAGAGAGCGGGGTTGGTAAAAGCGAGGCAGCCATTGAGCTTGTAAAAAGAGGTCATCGCCTTATTGCAGATGATGCCGTTGAGGTTAGAAAAGTATCGGACAAAACACTCGTTGGTTCCTCCCCCGAAAATATCCGACATTTTGTTGAACTGCGCGGAATAGGAATTATAAATGTAAGGCAAATATTCGGTATCGGTGCAGTTAAGGTTACTGAGAAAATTGATATGGTTATTAACCTTGAGCAGTGGGATAACAAAAAGGTTTATGACAGACTCGGACTTGAAAACGAAAAGACCGATATTCTGGGAGTTAATGTAAACAGTTTGACATTGCCTGTAAAGCCAGGAAGAAACCTTGCGGTTATTATTGAAGTTGCAGCAATGAGCAACCGCCAAAAGAAAATGGGCTATAATGCTGCCGAGGAACTTATGAAGCAACTCGGAATGATTATTGATGATGAGACGGTAGGAGATATTGCTCCAAGGGCATAAAGGAGAAATAATGAAATATTATATTGGTGTTGATCTTGGCGGCACAAACATCGCCATAGGTATCGTTGATGAAAACTACAATATTATTGCTAAAAAAAGCACTCCAACAAACTGTCCGAGAAGCGCAGAAGTAATTGCAGACGATATCGCAAAAACGATTTTTGAACTTTTAGGCGAGGCAGCCATATTGCTTTCTCAGGTTGCTTGGATTGGTATTGGAACTCCAGGATCGGTTAATTCTCAAAGTGGAATAATAGAAAGAGCACACAATCTTGGATTTTGCGACACTCCTCTTAAAAAGCTTGTTGAAGAAAGGGTTAATATACAGTGCTATATCGAAAATGACGCTAACGCTGCGGCATACGGAGAATTTTTAGCGGGAGCCGCTAGAGGAACAAATGATACTGTTTGCGTTACTATCGGAACAGGTATCGGCGGCGGTGTCATAATTAATAAGAAAATCTATACCGGCTCAAATTTCTGTGGCTCAGAGCTTGGCCACACTGTTATTGAAATAAATGGAAAACAGTGCAACTGCGGAAGAAAGGGCTGTATGGAAAGATATTGCTCTGCAACTGCTCTAATCGAACAAACAAAGGAAAAAATGCTTGAGAATAAAAATAGTCTGATGTGGCAGGAAGTTAGTGGAAATATTGAAAATGTTTCCGGCAGAACCTCATTTGACGCTATGAAAAAAGGCGACAAAGCTGCGAAAGAGGTTGTTGATAAATTCGTAGAATACCTGGCCTGCGGTTGCACAAACTTTATCAATATTTTTCAACCTGATGTTCTTTTAATTGGTGGCGGCGTTTCAAAAGAAAGGGATGCACTTTTAAAGCCGCTCAAAGAAATAATTGCACGAGATTCATTTGACCAAAATCCCGAAAAGGCAACGAAAATTCTTGCCGCAACCTTAGGTAATGACGCGGGAATAATCGGCGCCGCATTTCTTGGGCTTTTAGCCTGAAAACAGGAGGAAAATCTTTTGAACAACCAGCTTATTTGTGCTATTAATGAGGCAAAAATCGAATATAGGCTCAGCGAGTCTATGAAGGCTCACACTTCCTTTAAAATCGGAGGAGACGCCGAAATATTATTATTGCCCGACTCGTGCGAAAAATGTGCAGAGGCAGTAAAACTTTGCAACAAATTCGGATGTAACTATATCATAATCGGTAAAGGCTCTAATCTTCTTGTCAGAGATGAAGGGATAAAAGGCGTTGTTATCTGCATTTCAAATGCAATGTCTGACATAAAGCTTATTGATAAAAAAACAATATATTGTCAGTCAGGCGTATCGCTTGCGGCAGTATGCAATTTTGCACTTGACAATTCACTTTCCGGCTTAGAATTTGCTTATGGTATACCAGGAAATATTGGCGGAGCAATTTTTATGAACGCAGGCGCCTACGGCGGCGAACTGAAGGATGTTGTGGAAAAAACCGAGTTTTACTGCCTTAACCGTCAGGATATGTTCTGGCTGGAAAGAGAGGAATGCTGCTTTGAATACAGAGGCAGCGTCTTCAAAACTCCCGGCAGCTGCATCATAACCGGTGCTGTAATCCGTGCCGAAAAGGGCGATAAGGACGAAATTGCGGAAAAAATGCGTAATTTCAATGAAAGCCGCCGTGAAAAGCAGCCTTTGAACTTCCCTTCTGCAGGCAGTGCCTTCAAAAGACCCGAGGGTTACTTTGCAGCAGCCCTTATTGATCAGGCAGGTCTTAAGGGCTACAGCGTAGGCGGTGCACAGGTTTCTGAGAAACACGCAGGCTTTGTTGTCAAC
>JAZRHT010000030.1:0-5201 GCA_045644905.1 Oscillospiraceae bacterium | reverse complement strand
CACTCAACCTCGAAAAGTTCCTTTTTTCTTGCCCTTCCGATAATGCTCTCGTTAAGAACGGTTTCGCACATATCGGGAAAGAGGGTCATAATACTAATCTTCATCACTAAACAGTCCCTTAAGCGGAGTTATTTCCATAATACCGCTCTCAATGTCTATATTTTTGACAACCTCTGCGATTGCAGGGAAAAGAAGCTCTTTTCCATCAGCAGTTTTGATATGGTAAACATCCTTTGCGCCTGTTACGGTTACGTCGGAAAGTTTGCCATATTCCTTGCGGCTTTCGGCATCAACAACGCTAAGTCCCACAAGGTCTCGGACTAAAAAGACGCCTTCCTCAAGCTTTAAGGATTTGCGCTCAATATATATAACGTGGTTTCGAAGGGCATCTGCCTCTTCAACCGAATTTACTTCACTAAATTTTGCGACTACGACATTTTTATTAACTCTCGCACTTTTGACCGAAAGCTTAACACTTCCGCCCTTGATATAGAAAGCTTTAAAGTCTAAAAGAAAATCGGGGCTATCGCACCAGGGCTGAATTCTAACTTCACCCTTTATGCCCTGAGTTGAAACAATTTTTCCGCATTCAATATATTTTTCTTTCATTTTTTGCTCCTTAAAAATCATAACGGGGAAAGCGCAATTTCGCTTTCCCCGGTAGCTTATCAGTCTATTTCAACCGAAATGCGCTGGTTTGCTTTTGCCGAGGCGGATCTCATAACTGTACGGATTGCTTTGGCAATTCTGCCCTGCTTTCCGATAACTCTACCCATATCATCGGGCGCTACCTGAATGTGATAAACGATAACTCCTTCAGAATCGGGCTCGGACACAGTTATCTCAATAGCATCCTTATCCTCGACTAAACCGGCAACGATGGTTGTGAGCAGCTCTTTCATATCGAAGCCTCCTAATTAGGACTTGTTGTTCTCTCGGGGAGAACGGCATGCGACTTAGGCAATGCCGTTATCCTTGAGAATCTTCTTAACGGTGTCGGTGGGCTGTGCGCCGTTCTTAATCCACTTCTGAGCTTTCTCTGCGTCAACCTTTACAACGCTGGGCTCCTTAGTGGGATCATAGTAACCGATCTCCTCGATGAATCTGCCGTCACGGGGATATCTCGAGTCAGCAACTACGATACGATAGAAGGGAGCTTTTTTAGCACCGAGTCTACGAAGTCTGATCTTTACTGCCATTTATTTTCACCTCCAAAATTATTAACACATTAAATTATTTAAAAAATCCGAAGATTTTAAAAACCGAAGGGGTTTCTGCCCATTCCCATAGGGAGCGAAGGGCCTCTTTTGCCTTTCCTACCCAGCTGCTTCATCATCTTTTGCATCTGTTCAAACTGTTTTAAAAGGCGGTTTACATCCTCGACTCTAAGTCCGCAGCCTGCGGCAATTCTTTTCTTTCTCGAGGGGTTTATGATAGAGGGTTTTTCTCTTTCTTTCTTGGTCATTGACTGAATTATCGCCTCGGTGTAAACAAGAGCTTTTTCGTCAATATCCTCTTCTTTTATCTTATTTGCTCCAGGAATCATTCCGATTATCTGGGAAAGAGAGCCCATCTTTTTGATTTGGTTCATTTGGTCGAGCAGATCGTTTAAATCAAAACTGTTTTCACGCAGTTTCTTTTCCATCTCGACCGCTTTTTTCTCGTCAAAGTCGGTTTGCGCTTTTTCGATAAGGGTGAGCATATCGCCCATACCCAAAATTCTCGATGCCATTCTATCGGGATAGAAGGGCTCTAAGTCGCCAAGCTTTTCGCCGACACCGATAAACTTAATGGGTTTACCCGTTACAGAGCGGATAGAAAGTGCCGCACCGCCCCTTGTGTCACCATCGAGCTTTGTGAGGATAACTCCGTCAATTCCCAGAGCCTCGTCAAAGGCCTTTGAAACGTTAACGGCATCCTGACCCATCATAGCATCAACTACGAAAAGGATTTCGTTTGGCTCAATCTCTTTTTTAAGACCCTTGAGCTCATCCATCAGCTCTTCATCAATGTGAAGGCGACCCGCGGTATCGAGGATAACTAAATCGTTACCGTGATCCTTTGCGTGCCGGAGCGCTTCTTTAGCGATTTTTAAGGGTTTCTCTTTACCCATCTCGAAAACGCCGACTCCGACCTTTTCGCCAACGACCTTGAGCTGCTCGATTGCGGCAGGTCTATAAACGTCGCAGGCTACTAAGAGGGGACGTTTGCCCTGATTTTTATAATGCAGAGCAAGCTTTCCGCTGTGGGTGGTTTTACCGCTACCCTGAAGGCCGCACATCATAACGACTGTCGGACCCTTGGATGCGTAATTTATCTTAGCTACGCTCTCGCCCATAAGAGCGATGAGCTCCTCATTGACTATCTTTATAACCTGCTGAGCAGGAGTGAGGCTTTCTAAAACTGCGGCACCGAGGCATCTCTCGGAAACAACCGAAGTAAAATCCTTGGCAACCTTATAGTTTACGTCGGCTTCAAGAAGCGCGAGACGAACCTCACGCATAACCTCTTTGATATCTTTTTCGTTAAGTTTACCTCTCGAGCGAAGCCTCTTAAAGACTGCGCCGAGCTTATCTCCGAGCCCTTCAAAAGCCATTTAGCATTCTCCCAAAAAATTATTCCTGACGCAAAGCCGAAGTTTCTTTTAAAATATCGAGCGCCTTGACCTCGATGATACCGATACTGCTGCTTTGCTTACGGTTAATCTCAATGATATCCTTAGCGAGAGCCTCAATAGTTTCAGCGGCTTTAACGCTTCTTCTGTAGTTTCTTAAAAATCCGAGCCTGCCTTCCATCTCGAAAAGCACAGCCTCGCCTCTTTTAATGCTGTCACGCACTCCCTGACGAGAAATTCCGACCTCATCAGCGATTTCGGCAAGCGAAAGATCCTGATTATAGTAAAGATCGATGACGTCTTTTTGCTTATCTGTGAGCACATCGCCATAGAAATCGAGGAGCATTGAAACCTCTAAATTCTTACCCATGAATTTTTCGCCCTTTCTAACAATTTTTGCCCTCAAAATCGAGTGATTTTTGGGCAAGGTGTAAAAGTTTTAACCTTTACACTTATTATACCACGATTTTTGGCTTTGTCAAGCCTTTTTTCGCCATTTTTTGAAAAAATTTTCAAGGATTTTTTTGGTAATTTCGCACCATTTTCAAGCATAAAGAAAAACCCGCTTGCAGCCTTTGTGCAAGCGGGTTTATTTTAGATATTTTCTTCTTCGATTTGGGCTATTTTGGGCTACATACTATCTATATTTATCAAATGAATTTTTGGCAGCGCGCAGAATATCGAGCATAATCCTGAGTTCTTTCTCATTGCACCCACCCAGAAGTTCTGCAATTTCACCTTGAATTTTTCCCTTACCTTTATACGCATCGCAGAGCAAATCGTCCGTCTGCACCCCGAGCGCACTTGCCATACTCACAAGCACAGGCAGGCTGAGTTTTGTATTGCCCGTCTCAATATGACTCATATGAGTTACGGATATATCGATTTTCTCGGCAAGTTGTTCCTGGGAAAGCCCCAAAGCCTTTCTATATTTCCTTATTCTTTGCCCGATTTCATAATAATTCATAAAAAACCGCCCACACAATTAATTTATACTTGCATTATATAGGTAGTTGTGCTAAGATAAAATAAACTGTATAGGCTATATTATGCTTATATAGTTAAAACTTATTAAAGGAGTCACAATTATGAAATGTGAAAAATGCGGAATTGAATACGAGGGAGAATTTTGTCCTCAGTGCAGCACTCAAGCTCAGCAAGAGAAGCCCAAGAAACAAAAGAAGCCAGTTGTTAAAAAATGGTGGTTCTGGGTTCTTATGGGACTTGCAACAGTAATTACAATTGGAATTGTCACAGGCGGAGGAGAAGATTTAGAAGCACCTTCTTTGAACACAGGCAACACTAACTCTTCGGTCAAAATCACCTATGAAAAAGTAGATCTCCAAACTATGATGGACGAACTTAAAAATAACGCTATGAAAGCCGAAGCAAATTACCAGGACAAATATGTAGAGGTCACCGGTAAAATCGCAAATTTTGACAGTGATGGTAAATATATTTCCATTGAGCCCGTCACAGCAAGCGAGTGGAATATTGTAGATCGAGCAATGTGCTATATAAAAACCGATGAGCAAAAACAATTTCTTCTTGAAAAAGCGGAAGGCGATACCGTAACAATAAAGGGTAAAGTTAAATCCATCGGAGAGGTAATAGGGTATTCCATCGATATAGCAGAAATCAATTAGTTTATACTTAAAAAAATGCTCGCATCGATAGATGCGAGCATTTTATTTTTTGGGGCATTTTAAAGGTTTTCTTCTTCGATTTGGGCGATTTTGGCGATTCGCTGAGCGTGTCTGCCGCCTTCAAATTTAGTGTTTAAAAATACGTCGACAAGTTCCAGCGCAAGACCCTCTCCGACAACCCTTTGACCTAAGCAGAGAATGTTTGCATCATTATGAAGTCTTGTGTATTTCGCGCTAAAATAGTCAGAGCAGACGGCGGCGCGGATACCCTTTACCTTATTAGCAGCAAGAGACATTCCGATACCTGTTCCGCAGACTAAAATTCCGACTTCGCTCTCCCCCTCTTTGACCGAAAGAGCAACTTTTTTGGCATAGTCAGCGTAATCGCAGCTGTTTTCATCATAGGTTCCGAAGTCGCGGTAGGTTATTCTGTTTTGCTCAAAATATTTTTCGATGGCGAGTTTAAGTTTAAATCCGCCGTGGTCACAAGCGATAGCAATCATTGTTTTTTCTCCTTCTTTTTAAGTTCTCTTTCTGCCTGAGGCAGTCTTAGATATTCTAAATTAAGTTCATAGGAATTTACGGCTTTTTCGCCGCTCATTATTTTTTCATAAGCGCAAAGGCAAACGCCTGATGCCCTCTGAAAAACCTCCTCGCCCTGAGGCAGAGTTATATTCTCTTTTTCGGGAAGTTTTTCGTCTATCGACTTTTTAACGAGAGCCGCTCCGTCGCCTACAAGCAGAATGGGTTTGTCTATTTTTTCAAGCTCCGAGAGAAGCTCCTCTATCATAAGTGCTCTATCCTCGCAAAGCCTCTCTATTTTACCGCTCTCAAACGAGAAAAGCGCATTATAAACCTGCGAGCATCTCGCATCCATAAGAGCGCAGATAACTCCGTCAAATTCCTTATGGCAGTAGGCCATTGCCTCGAGGGTTGAAACG
>JAZRHT010000029.1:0-1949 GCA_045644905.1 Oscillospiraceae bacterium | reverse complement strand
GGGAAGGTCGATAACTCCGACTAATTTTCCATTTTCGTCCACAACGTAAATTACCGAAATATTATCGACGTTTGCAGCCTGCGAAATGAGCTGCTTCATCGCTTCTCTAACTGTTATACCACTTCGAATAGAAACAAAATCAGTTGTAATCTTATCTCCGATATAGTTTTCTTCTCTGAAAAATGATTCTGAATTTACTGCTTCTGTTATGTTGTTTTCAGACATTATCGCACCTCCTATTCCTTAGTATGCGCTTATTTCTTATAAAACTAATGCCTTTAAAATCTGCCGCACAAAAATGCGTCAGATTTTTTATAATGTTAGTTATGCATTTTCTTTTTCAAATCTATTCATTGCCGCTTCTATGACTTTGTCCATATCATAATATTTATACTCGCCGAGTCTGCCGCCGAAGATGATTTCGGTGTCTGCTTTCTCGTTTTCTTTTTCCGAGAGTGCGGCATACTGAGCATAGAGCGCCTGATTTTTCTCGTCATTAACCGTATAATACTGCTCCATACCCTCTTCATAATCTGTAGGATATTCGCGAGTTATGACGGTTTTTGCCTGAGTTCCGAATTCAAAATGCTTATGCTCGATAATTCGTGTGTAGGGAGTTTCACGGTCGGTGTAATTTACAACGGCAACACCCTGAAAATTATCGGTATCTAAAATTTCGTTTTCAAATTTAAGGCTTCTATACTCGAGCTTTCCAAGCTTATAATCAAAATATGCATCGATAGGACCTGTAAAGACCACCTTTTCGGCGAGAGCCTTAAACCCTTCTCTATCGTCAAAGAAATTAGTGTTGAGCCTTATATCGCAGCCCTCAAAGAGTTTCTCTATAAGAACGTTATAGCCGCCGATAGGGATTCCCTGATAGAGGTCGTTAAAATAGTTATTGTCATAGGTGTAGCGCACGGGAAGGCGCTTTATGATAAAGGCTGGCAAGTCCTTGCAGTCCCTGCCCCACTGTTTTTCGGTGTAGCCCTTGACAAGCTTATTGTAAATATCTGTTCCAACAAGGCTAATTGCCTGCTCTTCTAAGTTTTTAGGCTCGCCCACAACGACAGAGCGCTGCTCTTCAATGATAGCTTTCGCTTCATCGGGAGTCGAAATATTCCACATCTTAGAAAACGTGTTCATATTAAAAGGCAGGTTATACATTTCGCCCTTGAAGTTGGCTACGGGGGAGTTTGTATAGCGGTTAAACTCCACAAAGGAATTTACAAAGTCCCACACCTTTTTATTGCTTGTATGGAAAATATGAGCGCCGTACTTATGAACGTTGATGCCCTCAATATTTTCGCAATATATATTACCGCCGATATGGCCCCTTTTCTCGATAACGAGGCATTTCTTGCCTGCTTTTTTTGCAAGATGGGCAAAAACTGCGCTATAAAGACCCGCTCCGACAAACAGATAATCATATTTTTTCATAATAACTACCTCCACTTACACTTAATTATAGCACAGTAAAACAAAAAGGGCAAGACCAAGTCTTGCCCTTCTTTTTAATAGATTTATTCAACTTCGACTACGCCGTTTTCCTTGATAGTGATCTTCATTCCGTCCTTGACATAGGCGAGAAATTCATCGCCGAGGCAGTCAACAACCGGCATTTTGCAGCCCTCGACCCAGATATCTGCTAAAACCGCACCTGCGGCCGCGAGAGAGTCGATATGATTTGCAAAAAGCAAGCAAGCAGGGTTCTTCTGCATTGCGCAGGCGCAGTAAAGAACGAGTCCGCCAGTTGTGGAGCCGATAGTCTGAGGAAGGCAAAGCGCCTTACCGATAAGGGGCTTGCCGTGAAGCTCTTCGTTGTTCTGGTCTCCGCATTTTACCTCTTTATCTCCAAACTGGAGAGCCATCTGAAAGGATGCAAGTGTGTTAAAGCCCTGAGTTGTGACAACAGCCTCTGCTGTTACCTCTCCGGGAGTTACTACTCT
>JAZRHT010000028.1:0-2752 GCA_045644905.1 Oscillospiraceae bacterium | reverse complement strand
GGAACGTCCTCTCCGTCGCCATAGAAAATTTCAAGAATTTCACCCTCTGCGGTGCTCTCGCAGTCGAAGGTGGATTTGTCGGTTTCGTATCCGAAAAGTGCATCTCCCACTTTTACCTGATCACCGACCTGTTTGTACCATTTTGTAATGATACAGCTTTCAACAGTGATACCCTGTTTGGGCATTAAAATGCCTTCTGCCATTGAAGTTTCCTCCTTATATATGTAATTTATATTTAAACTATTGTTTAAAGAGCAAAGTGAACGGGAATTCCGTTTTCATAAACGGGCTCGGTTTCGCCGATGATGAGAGGCTCGATATAAGAAACGCACTCTTCGGTAACGTCGTTTCCTCTCTCGTTTATCCACTCTCTCGGAACGGTTTTTTCGCCGTTTGCAACGAGTGCAATATCGACAGTCGAAATCTCAGTTTCGTATTTTGCGCTGTCTTTTCTCTTAATGATAGTCATTTCGCCGCTCTTGCCCTCTAATGCAGCCTTTACTGCGGCGGCGCCGAGAGCCTTAGACTCCTCGATATCGGTTTTTGAGCCTAAGTGAGCTGCGCATCTCTGCATAAGGTTAAGCTCGATAGCTCTAACCTTGCAGCCGATTTTCTCCTTAACAACATCTGTTAAGAACTTTGCAGTTCCTGCGAGATATTTATGTCCGAAAGCGTCAACCGCTCCGCTCATATAGCTTTCAGCAGCATACTTTCCGTCCTTATCGCGAATACCCTCGCTAACGGCAACAACAACTGCCGATTTCTTAGTAAGCTCAGTTTTTACGTCCTCGATAAATTCATTTATATCGAAGGGAGCTTCTGGAAGATAAATGAGAGCGGGAGCGCCGCAGCCATTCTTTCTTGCGAGAGCCGAGGCGGCGGTGAGCCAGCCTGCGTTTCTGCCCATAACCTCAACTACAGTTACAGCAGGAATATCGTAAACGTTACAGTCACGGCCGATTTCCGAGAAGGTGGTTGCTATGTATTTTGCAGCCGAGCCAAAGCCGGGGGTGTGGTCGGTTTCGGGAAGGTCGTTATCAATGGTCTTGGGAGCTCCCATAACCTTGATGTCGTCGATTCCCTCTTTCTCGAAATACTGAGAAAGCTTTAAAACTGTGTCCATCGAGTCGTTTCCGCCTGTATAGACGAAATATCCGATATTATACTCACGAAGCACCTTTAAAATCTGCTCGTAAGCCTCTTTGTCGGTTTCATAATCTTTAAGTCTGAGTCGGCAGGAGCCGAGTGCCGATGCGGGGGTTGTTTCTAAAAGGTGCATCTGTTTTTCGTCGCTCAGTTTTTCGCCGATTTCAACGAGTCTTCCCTCGATAACACCTTTAATTCCGTTAAGGCCTGCATAAACCTTATCGATTTTTCCGCAAGCAAGAGCCTGGGCAGTTGCGCCTGCAACGGTTGCGTTAATGGCGGCGGTAGGTCCGCCCGATTGTGCAAGAAGTAAATTTTTCATCTTGTCCTCCTATAATATAGTAACGCCCTTTTGCCTTAAGAACTCGGCCATCGAGCTCGGCAGGGGTTTATCACAAATTAAGTAATCAATATCCTCTGCGTTTGCAAAGGTGTAAGGCATAACCTTATCGAGCTTGCTCGAGTCTATAAGTAAAACTCGGCTTCTCGCCTTTTTAAGCGCAAGGTTTTTAACAGCCGCTTCGCCCTCGTTTCCGCAGGCAAAGCCTGTTTTCTCGGTAAAGCCCGAGGGAACGACGAATGCAAGGTCGATATTGATTTTTTCTAAGGTTGCGAGCGCTCCGCTTCCGAAAAGAATGAGATTTCTCTTTTGAAGCGTTCCGCCGCAGAGAGTTATATTAACAAGGTTTCTATCCGAAAGAGCAACTGCAATGTTGGGACTATTTGTAACAACGTTAAGGGGCATATCCTCAATGAGTCTTGTCATAGCCATAGTGGTTGTTCCTGCATCGATGAAAACCGAGCTGCCGCTCTTTATAAGCGCCGCTGCCTTCTCAGCGATAATCTCTTTTTGCTCACGGTTTTTGATTTCTCTCTCAATAAAGGCAGGCTCGTGATGCTCGGCATCGGGAGGAAGGAACTTAGCGCCGCCTCGAACTCTCTCGATAACACCCTTCTCCTGCATATAGTCAAGGTCTCGGTGAATGGTCATGGTGCTGACACCTGAGAACATCTTTATAAGCTCCTTGACACTAACCACTTCTTTGGCCTTTATAAACTCAAGCATCTGCTCGCGTCTGATTGAGTTCACACAGGTTTCCTCCTTTTTTGTAACAACGTGATATAAAAATGTTATAAAAAAGCTTATTCTAACATATTATAACATTTTGTATCACAAAAGTCAATGTAAAATGTGCATAAAAGTTCCAAAAAGCCTTGCTTTTTTGGGGGATTTATATTATTTTATATAATAAGGTAGGTAACGACGAAACAGCTTACATATTTGAAGTTGAAAATTAGTTACCTAAAGGAGTGTGACACTTATGAAAAATATTCCCGACATTAGCTTTGAGCCAATACAGGCTCCTCGCGAGGCCGCAGGCTTTGAGAGTACACTTGAACCTGTTGAATTTCACGCTGTTTGTTTAAAGCGTGAGGTTGAAATGGACGGAAATCTTGGCGACAGCGCCTGGCAGGATGCACCTTTTATCCCCGAGCTGCTGAGCAGAATTAAGAAAGCCCCCGTTGGTCCCAAAACCGAGATTCGCCTTCTTTATTCTCCCACCGCACTTTACATCGGCGCAATTATGAACGAGCCCGATATGGA
>JAZRHT010000027.1:0-10144 GCA_045644905.1 Oscillospiraceae bacterium | reverse complement strand
GATAAAATTAAGGCGGGACTTACCAAAACTCGTGACGGAATGAAAAGAGGAATAGATTCTCTTATAAATTCTTTTACCAAAATTGATGATGATTTGCTTGACGAGTTAGAGGAAATTCTTATCCTTTCCGATATTGGCGCAAAAACCTCTCAGGAAATCATTTCGCAGTTAAAGGATAGAATTAAGGAAAAGGGTTTAAGTGACCCCCAAGATATAAAAAATCTGCTCAAAGAGATTATTTCTTCGATGCTCGGTGAGTTTGTACCCCTTGATTTGACTACAAAGCCTACTGTTGTGCTTGTCATTGGTGTCAATGGCGTTGGCAAGACAACAACAATCGGAAAACTCGCCTCAAACTACGTTAAAGAAGGCAAAAAGGTTATGCTTGCTGCTGCTGATACGTTTCGTGCGGCGGCAGTTGAGCAGCTTTCTATGTGGGCAGAGAGAAGCGGAGCCGATATTGTAACCTCGTTTGAGGGCGCAGATCCTGCTTCGGTTGTATTTGATGCTATCTCATCTGCTAAAGCAAAGGATTATGATATCGTTCTTTGTGACACTGCAGGCAGACTTCACAATAAGAAAAACCTCATGGATGAGCTTAGCAAAATTACACGAATTATTAAGCGTGAAATGGGCGAAGTTCAAACTGAGGTGCTGCTTGTTCTTGATGCAACAACCGGTCAGAATGCGGTAAATCAGGCTAAGCTTTTTGGCGAGGTTGCCAATATTACGGGAATTATACTCACAAAGCTTGACGGCACTGCAAAAGGCGGCGTTGTTATTAGCATAAAGAATGAGCTCGATATTCCTGTGAGGTATATAGGTGTTGGCGAGCAGGCAGACGATTTGCAGGAATTTGATCCTCAGATGTTTGCTGAGGCTATTTTCGAGGTGTAACTATGAGATTTATTATTGCAACCCGCAACAATCATAAAGTTACTGAATTCAGACGCATTTTGGAGCCGCTTGGAATAGAGGTTTTATCTCAAACTGAAGCGGGAATTGATGTTGATGTTGTAGAGGACGGAACAACCTTCTCGGAAAATGCTGAGAAAAAAGCAAGAGCAGTCTCAGAAGCTGGAAATTGCATTGCAATTGCTGACGATTCGGGAATTTGCATCGATGCTTTCGGCGGTGATCCGGGGATTTATTCATCACGTTTTTTAGGTGAGGATACACCGTATACCGAAAAAAATGCCATTATTCTTGATAGACTTAAGGATGTTGAGAAAAAGGATAGGGGCGCGCATTATGTTTGCTCCATATGTTGTATTTTCCCAAACGGCGATACAATTAAAACAGAAGGCATTTTTAAAGGCTGGATGGGATATGAAGCAAAGGGCGGCAATGGTTTTGGATATGACCCGATTTTCTACGTTGGAGATAAATCCATTTCCGAAATTCCTGATGACGAAAAAGACAAGATAAGTCACAGGGGTCAGGCGCTTAGAAAATTCACACAAGAACTTAAAAAATATTTAGATAAATAGTAAGGAAGATTTTATGCTTACAAGTAAACAAAGAGCAGCTCTTCGTAGCTGCGCTAACAGAATTGATGCTATATTTCAGGTAGGTAAAGGTGGCATTGGCGATACGCTTATAAAGCAGGTCGATGATGCTCTTACTGCCCGTGAACTTGTTAAATTAAAGGTTTTAGAAAACTGCGAATATACTGCTCGTGAGGCTATTGAAATGCTTGCAGGCGAAACTAATAGTGAGCCCGTTCAGGTTATTGGAAATAAGCTTGTACTTTTTCGCAGAAATCCTAAGAAGCCCCAGTATGATCACTGCTTGAAATAGAGGGACATATATGAAAAAAGAGCGTAAAATAGGCATTTTCGGAGGGAGTTTTAATCCCGTTCATAATGGGCATATTAAACTTGCAAAGACATATTATAATGCGCTCGGGCTTGATGAGCTTTTAGTTATTCCAACCAATATTTCGCCGCATAAATCGGTTGATAAACCGACTTCTGCTGAGGATAGAGTTAATATGCTGCGGCTTGCTTTTAAGGAACTGCCTTATGTAACTATATCTGATATTGAGCTGAAACTGGGAGGAAAAAGCTACACGGTTTTGACACTTAAGGAGCTTAAAAAAATATATCCCAATGATAAGCTTTATCTTATTGTTGGTGGAGATATGTTTTTGTGCTTTGATAAATGGCGTGAATACCAAAATATTCTTTCGATGTGCACAGTTTGTGCCGCTCCGAGAGAAGAGGGCGAAATTATAAAACTTCTTGCATATCAAGAAAAACTTGACCCTTCAAAAGAATGCACCATCGTTCTTGATTCGTCGGTTTTGGAGGTTTCATCATCTGAAATCCGCTCTAAAACCAAAAATATACAAGAACTCAAAAGCCTTGTACCACAAGAGGTTTTTGAGTATATAGTCGAAAAGGGACTGTATAATAATGACTGATATTACTGAAATTAAACACGAACTAGGAAGTATGCTATCGCAAAAGAGATTTCAGCATAGTATGGCTGTGGCTTACCAGGCATCTATATTAGCTGATATTTATGGCGTTGATAAAGAAAAGGCTTATATTGCAGGGCTTGTGCACGATGCTTGCAAGGAAATTTCTAACGATGAGCAGTTGAAAATTATAAATAAGTTTGGTATAATGCTTACCGATATTGAAAAAACAGAGCCTAACATTTGGCACGGATATGCGGCAAGCGGATTTATAACTGAAAAGTGGAATATAACAGATGCAGAAATATGTAATGCTGTTAAATATCACACCTGCGGCAGAGGAAATATGACTACTCTTGAAAAGATTATTTTCGTTGCTGATCTTACATCACTTGATAGAAATTATCCTGATAGTGAAAAAATAAGAAATATCTCGCTTAAAAGTCTTGACGAGGCTATTTATAATTGCTATTTGTATGTTATTCCGTTTATTTTGAATAGAAAAGGAAGAATAACTCAGAATACTCTTGACTGCTATAATGACGCGGTTAAAAATATGATTGAATCCGAAATGAGAGAATAATATGAATTCACTTGAAAAGGCAATGAAAATAGGGGAGATACTTGATAATAAAAAGGGCGAAGATATCGTCATTTTAAATGTTGCAGGTATAACTTCGCTTACCGATTATTACGTTATCGTAACCGCTAAAAACACAGTTCACGCAAAAACACTTTGCGATGAAATAGAAGAAAAGCTAAATAAACTTGATGTTTCGCCGAGGAATATCGAAGGCTATCAGTCGGCAATGTGGATACTGATGGACTATGAAAATGTTATTGTTCATGTGTTCTATGAGGAAACCCGAAAGTTCTATGATTTAGAACGACTATGGGGCGATGCTCAGAGAATTTCAATTGATAATTAATAATGGAGGAATATAAGGTGGATTACAATTTTACTCAAATTGAAAAAAAGTGGCAAGATATCTGGGATGACGAAAAGGCATTTGCGGCCAAGAATGACTATTCTAAGCCCAAATTTTTTGGTCTCGTTGAGTTTCCTTACCCCTCGGGTCAGGGGCTTCACGTAGGACATCCCCGTTCATATACCGCTCTTGATATCATTTCAAGAAAGAAGAGACTTCAGGGATTTAATGTTCTTTATCCTATGGGATGGGATGCTTTCGGTCTTCCTACCGAAAACTATGCAATTAAGAACCACATTCATCCCGAAATCGTAACCGAGAAAAACGTTGCGAACTTTAAAAGACAGCTTAAAGCTCTTGGTTTCTCGTTTGATTGGGACAGAGAAATAAACACCACCGATCCCGCTTACTACAAGTGGACTCAGTGGATATTCTTACAGCTTTTCAAAAAAGGTCTTGCTTATAAGAAGAAAATGTCTGTAAACTGGTGTACTTCCTGTAAATGCGTTCTCGCAAACGAAGAGGTTGTAAACGGCGTTTGTGAGCGTTGCGGAAGCGAGGTGGTTCACAAGGATAAGGAACAGTGGATGCTCAAAATTACTGAGTATGCACAAAGACTTATCGACGACCTTTCTGACGTTAACTACATAGAGAGAGTTAAAACTTCTCAGATTAACTGGATTGGACGCTCTGTTGGTGCAGAGGTTGACTTTGCTACAAGCGCAGGAGACAACCTTAAGATTTACACAACCCGCGCAGATACTCTTTTCGGCGCTACCTATATGGTTATTTCGCCTGAGCATCCTTACATTGATCAGTGGAAGGACAAGCTTTCTAACTTTGATGAGGTTATGCAGTATCGTGCAGAGGCTGCAAGAAAGTCTGACTTTGAGAGAACTGAGCTTGTTAAGGATAAAACCGGTGTAAAGCTTTTGGGCGTTACAGCTATAAACCCCGTTAATAACACAGAAATTCCCATTTTTGTATCTGACTATGTTCTTATGACATACGGAACCGGCGCAATTATGGCCGTTCCTGCTCACGATACTCGTGACTATGACTTTGCAAAAGCATTTTCGCTTCCTATCATTGAGGTTGTTGCAGGCGGAGATATCGAAAAAGAAGCATTTACCGATTGCAATACCGGTGTTATGGTTAATTCCGGCTTCTTAAATGGACTTTCTGTTGAAGAGGCTAAGAAGGCTATAATTGAATGGCTTGAAAAAGAAGGAAAGGGAACTCCTAAGGTTAACTTCAAGCTTCGTGACTGGGTTTTCTCTCGTCAGAGATACTGGGGCGAGCCTATTCCTATGGTTTACTGCGAAAAATGTGGTTGGGTTGCTCTGCCTGAGAGCGAGCTTCCTTTAAAGCTGCCTGCAGTTGAGCATTATGAGCCTACTGATAATGGCGAATCTCCTCTTGCTGCTATTGAGGATTGGGTTAACACAACCTGTCCTTGCTGTGGCGGCAAAGCTAAGAGAGAAACCGACACAATGCCTCAGTGGGCAGGCTCATCGTGGTATTTCTTAAGATACTGCGATCCTGATAACGTAAGCGCACTTGCGGCAAAAGAGGCTCTTGATTACTGGATGCCTATCGACTGGTACAACGGTGGTATGGAGCACACAACACTCCACCTGCTTTATTCGAGATTCTGGCATAAGTTCCTTTACGATATCGGTGTTGTTAACACTCCTGAGCCCTATGCAAAGAGAACAAGCCACGGCATGATTCTTGGCGAAAACGGCGAGAAGATGAGTAAATCTCGTGGAAACGTTGTAAATCCCGATGATATCGTAAACAATTACGGCGCTGATACAATGAGAATGTACGAAATGTTTATCGGTGACTTTGAAAAAGCGGCTCCTTGGAGCACCAATAGTATTAAGGGCTGTAAGAGATTCCTCGATAAGATTTGGAATTTACAGGAAATTGTTACAGATAACGATGAATACAGATCTGAGCTCGAAGCATCGATGCATAAGACCATTAAAAAGGTTGGCGACGATATCGAGGCTATGAAGTTTAATACTGCTATTGCTGCTATGATGAGCTTGCTTAACGAGATTTCTGAAACTCGTAGTATTACTCGTGGCGAGTATAAGACCCTTCTTGTACTTTTAAATCCCTTTGCTCCTCATATTACAGAGGAAATTTGGCAGAATTTAGGCTGTGAGGGTAGAGTTTATCAGCAGGCTTGGCCTGAGTTTGATGAAAACAAATGCAAGAACGATACTATTGAGGTTATCGTTCAGGTGAATGGAAAGTTAAAGGATAAGCTTCTCATCGCTCCTGGCAGCAGTAAAGACGAAATGCTCACTGCAGCAAAGGCTCTTGAAAAGATTATCGCTGCAACTGAGGGCAAGACGATTGTAAAAGAAATCGTCGTTCCCGATAAACTTGTAAATATTGTTGTAAAATAAATGTTTTTAAAGCAAAAAACTATTGACATATAGTAAAAATCAATGTATAATAATTGATATGAGTGATTTTTGATTACTTATGAAAAACCCCTGCCAAAAGGTAGAGGGGAGGGAAATTCATTATGGCAGAAATTCGTTTAAAGGACAACGAATCTTTAGATAACGCATTAAGACGTTTCAAAAAGCAGTGTGCCCGTTCCGGCGTTTTTGCTGAGGTTCGTAAGCGCGAGCATTATGAAAAACCTTCGGTTAAGCGCAAGAAAAAGTCTGAGGCTGCTCGTAAGCGCAAGTTTAAGTAAGTCTCAAAATAATTGATGGATAAAGCGGGCGAAGTCCCGCTTTTTTCATTATTTAAAGAAAGTGAATTGATATTATGGGCATTTTTAAGCCAAACTATTTTTATGATAAAATTTGGGATATTCCCATTTCATTTCTAATTGAGAATAACTATAAATGTGTGCTTCTTGACGTTGACAACACGCTTACCACTCATGATAATCCCGAGCCTCGTAAGGAGGTTATTTCGTGGCTTTCGGAGGTAAAGGATGCGGGAATTATTCCTGTTGTGGTTTCTAATAATACTGAGCCAAGGGTTGCTCCTTTCGCAAAAAGAATTGGCGTCGAGTTTGTAAGCCATGCAAAGAAGCCTCTTGCGAAAGGAACGAAAGAAGCGGTTAAGTTAACGGGAATTCCTAAAAAGCAGATGCTTGTTATCGGGGATCAAATTTTTACCGATATTTTATTTGGTAAATGGTCGGGCGTAAAAACTGTTTTGGTTGAGCCTTTTGAACTTGAAGAAATGCCGTTTTTTAAGGTAAAGCGCTTTTTGGAGAGCATAATATTAGGAAAGAAAAGAGGATAAATATGTCAGCATTTTTTGGACCTGCAGGCAGAGATGATAGCCTGAATGTACTCGGCTATAAAACTTCTCTTGATATTCCAAGATGTATGAAGGAAAAGGGACTTGACGCCTTTGAATATCAGTGCGGCCGCGGAGTAAATGTTAAAACTGAGGTTGCAAACGAGCTCGGCGTACTTGCAAATGAATTTGGTATCAGGCTTTCACTTCACGCTCCTTATTATATTTCGCTGTCAAGCGTTGAAAAGGAAAAGCGTGATAAAAGCATTGATTATATATTGAGTAGTGCGATTGCAGCAGACGCTATGGGTGCAGATAGAATCATTGTTCACAGTGGCTCTTGCAGTAAAATTTCAAGAGAAGAAGCACTTGAGCTTGCTAAGGACACTATTTTACGCGCAAGAAAAGAGCTTGACGAAAAAGGTCTTTCTCACATTCATATTTGCCCTGAAACCATGGGTAAAATCAATCAGTTAGGAACACTTTCGGAGGTTATGGAGCTTTGTAAGCTCGACGAAAGAATGATTCCTTGCATCGATTTTGGACACCTTAATGCGAGAGATTTAGGTTCCATCAAAACCGAGGAGGATTACAAGAAAATCCTCGATAAAATGGAAAATGAGCTTGGATTCGAGCGCCTGAAAATATTTCATTCTCATTTTTCTAAAATTGAATATACTGCAGGTGGCGAAAAACAGCACCTTACTTTTAATGATACTGTTTTTGGTCCCGATTTTGAACCACTTTTAAATCAGGTTGCAAAACGTGGACTTTCACCTGTATTTATTTGTGAATCGGCTGGAACACAGTCAGACGATGCACTTAAAATGAAAGAGTATTACCTTAGTTTAAAGCGTGGTGAATAGTTTGATTCATACCTCTCTTGAAAAATTTATGTCTATTATACCCGAGAATATTGATGCTGCAATAGTGCTTAATGCTTCTAACAGACGATATTTGTTTGGCGTTGACACCTCGGATGCAGGAACGCTTATTGTCACGCATGAAAAGGCATATTTTATAATTGATTCGAGATATATTGAAATTTGCAAACGATTTGAAAATGATAAAATGCATGTCATTTTGCAGAAAGACCTATTATCTCAAATAAAAGAAATATGTGTTCAAAACTATGTAAAAAGCATTGGCATTGAAACGCAAACGGTATCATTATCGCTCTATAAAAAGCTTTGTAATTGCCTTGGAAATATCATAGATACAAATGTTGATATCGGAAATATTATAATGGGGCTTCGATCTGTTAAAACTTTGCCCGAAATTGAAAAAATCAAGGCGGCTCAAAAAATTACTGATGATGCATTCCAGTATATTTTAGGTGAGATTCGAGTAGGGAAGAGCGAAAAAGAGATCGCTCTTTTGCTTGAATTCTATATGCGCTCGCATGGAGCTAAAGCAGCATCATTCGATATTATATTTATTGGTGGAAAAAACACGTCACTCCCGCACGGAGAACCTACCGATTATAAGCTCCAAAATGGTGATTTAATTACCATTGATTTTGGTGCCGACGTAGATGGTTACAAGAGTGATATGACCCGCACAGTAGCTCTTGGAAGTGTTTCCGTTGAGCAGAAAAAGGTTTATGAAACTGTTCTCTTAGCTCAAGAAACTGCGCTCAAAGAAATATCGGCAGGGAAGTGCTGTAGCGAGATTGACGGCATTGCTCGTAAGGTGATTTTAGATGCAGGTTTTGGCGAATATTTTGGTCACGCGCTTGGACATAGTGTGGGATTAGATATTCACGAATCGCCCAATTTTTCGCCTAAATGCGATGAAATTTTGAAAAGTCGAATGATCCTTACCGTTGAGCCCGGAATCTATTTGCCCAAAAAATTTGGCGTTAGAATAGAGGATATGGTGTTAATAACGGAAAATGGAGTAGAAAATTTAACAAAATCACAAAAATCATTAATAATTCTTTAAAAATACTATTGCAAAAAATGACAGTATATTATAGAATATATTATGTAATTATATGTAATTTGGAGGTTAACCTATTATGGTAACAGCAGGAGATTTTAGAAACGGCGTAACTTTTGAAATGGATGGTAACGTCTATCAGATTATTGAATTCCAGCACGTTAAACCCGGTAAGGGCGCGGCATTTGTTCGTACCAAGATTAAGAATGTAATCAGTGGAGCAGTTGTTGAAAAAACATTTAACCCCACTGAAAAATATCCTACCGCTTTTGTTGAGAGAAAGGATATGCAGTATCTTTACAGCGATTCCGGTCTTTACTATTTCATGGATCAGGAAACCTATGAGCAGATTCCTATCAATGAAGAAACTCTTGGCGATAACTTCAAGTTTGTAAAAGAGAACATGGAATGCAAGATTCTTTCATACAAGGGAAATGTTTTTGGTGTTGAGCCCCCGTTCTTTGTAGAGCTTCAGGTTACTCAGACTGATCCTGGTTTCAAGGGCGATACCGCTACAAATGCAACTAAGCCCGCTGTATTAGAAACAGGCGCTGAAATTAAGGTTCCTCTGTTCATTGATGAAGGCGATATGATCAGAATTGATACCAGAACCGGCGAGTACATGGAAAGAGCATAACTTTCCTAAAATTTAATAGGGAGGCACATAATATGACTTTAACTGAGAAAGCAGCATATTTAAAAGGTCTTGCAAGTGGACTTGCTCTCGACGAGAATAAACCTGAAACTAAACTTATCAATGCAATGATTGATCTTATCGATGATATTGCACTCACAGTTGCTGATCTCGATGACGAGCTTGCAGTAGTTTCGGAGCAGGTTGATTTAATCGACGAAGACCTCGAGTCCCTTGAAGAAGATTTCTATGAGGATGAAGAGGATGAGGAAGACGATTTAATTAAAATCACTTGTCCTAACTGCGGCGATGAAATCTACATCGACGATGCGATTTTAAATGATGGTGAGCTCCAGTGTCCCAACTGTGGAGAAACTCTTGAATTTGAAATTGAGTGCGATTGTGATTGCGATGACTGTGATTGCGGTTGCGGTGAAGAAGAGTAATAAATAAAAAGCTTAAAAAAACATCTCCAATTTATTTGGAGATGTTTTTTATTATATATTTATAAATGTATTTAAATATTAACTTAGTCTATAGAAAAAACACGCATTAATACATCAATAGAGAAGCTCTTAAAAAATACTGTCACATAGACAAAATAAATACTATATTTTGTATAGTTACCGAGTAGAGAAATCTATTCGGTATTTTTTATTTTGTAGGAGTGGACAATGTGGCAGTTGAAAAGGAAAGTAAAATATATAACGTTTCGCTTATCTCGTATGCTCCTGTATCGTTTATCAAATCTACTCTTGAAAATCATCTTTCTCAAATAAAGGCTTGGTCTTACTGTTATCACGATAAAGATATAGATGAAAATGGCAATCTTAAAGAGCCTCATACCCATATACTCATATGCTCAACAATGCCTATGTATTTATCGACCTATATAAACTGGTTTAAATATATCAATGAGAATGATGAAAAGGAAAA
>JAZRHT010000026.1:0-2372 GCA_045644905.1 Oscillospiraceae bacterium | reverse complement strand
GACACGCTCGCGCGCCTCTCTCTTTCCTAAAAGCTTAAATTCGGGCATACCGATCTATTAAACCTTTTCGAAGCGCTCGATATCCATAACAAAGATGGTTGCGCCGCCAACTGTAACCTCAATGGGCATAGGATCATACATACCGACACCATAGCTGGTTGCAGCAGGCATAACCTGTTTTCTCTTTTTGCTGTGGGAAGAAATGATTTCAATGGCATCGTCAACCTTTTCGTTTTCAACACCGATAAGGAAGGTGGTGTTACCTGCCATCAAGAATCCGCCGGTGGTTGCAAGCTTGGTTACCGAAAATTTATTTTTGGTAAGCGCTCTCATAACGGCGTTACTGTCGTCACTATTAACGACTGCGATAATCATTTTCATAAAGTCATTCCTCCATTATGTATTTTAAAGCAATATGCTTTATATTCTATTATATTTTAACATAAAACTTTTAAACTTGCAAGATTCTTTTAATTGATATATACTTAAATCGTAATATTTTTAAGGCGGTGAGCAAATGAGAGGTAAAATTGAGGGGATTTTAAGGGATTTAGGGCTTGAAATCTACGGTTTTTGCAGATTTTCTGATGTGGGCGAGCTTCTTAATACACGAAATAAAATAGATATACCTCAAAATGCCGCCACTGTTATCACCTTTCTTTTCCCTTACAGAATCCCTATAAACGAAAAACGCAACGTTTCTCTATACGCAGTCGGGCTTGATTATCACGATATAATACTAAAAAAATTAGATGCCGCCAAGGAAAGATTATCAGCCGAATTCCCTAACAATAATTTTGCCGCTTTCTCTGATAATTCCCCCATTCGAGAAACTCGCGCGGCTTATCTTAGCGGACTTGGTTTTTTAGGTCAGAATTCCCTTATAATTCACCCCAAATACGGAAGCTACTGCTTTATCGGAGAAATAGTTTGCGATCTTGAAATTGAGCGGTATTCGAAGCCGCTTGGCTACTGTGAAATGTGCGGAAAATGCCTTGAAAAATGCGTTGGCGGTGCGCTTTGTGTTGAAAATGGCGAAGTTGTTTTCACAAAAGAAAATTGCCTTTCGTTTTTAACTCAGAAAAAGGGCGAGCTTACCGACACCCAAAAAGAAAAAATCAAAAAGGGCGGTCTTGTTTGGGGGTGCGACGTTTGCAGTGACGTTTGCCCTATGAATAGCGGCGCAGACTACAGCAATATCGAAGATTTTTACGCATCTGCGATGCCCTATCTTGATGAAAATAACCTTTCACTCAGTAGCGACAGAGCTTATGGCTACAAGGGAGAAAAAATTCTTCTTAGAAATCTCGGAATACTATCTCAAAACGGCGGCAATAATAACTAAAACCAAACAAGGAGGTTTTAGTTTTATGCAGGTCAAGGATATTATGAGCAAAAACATCATTTCGGTAAAGTCCGACGAGCCAATTAGCCGTGCGGCAGAGCTTATGCGAAGCTACAACATCGGCATTCTGCCGGTTATGGACGGCGACAAGCTTTGCGGAGTTATTACCGACCGTGACATTGTTACCCGTGCGGTTGCGCAGAAAAAGGATATGGACTCCTGCCCTATCGGAGAATGCTGCAGCCAGAGTACGGTTTGCGCCAATCCCGAGCAGGATGTAAGGGACGCTGCAAAGACAATGGCGGCGCAGCAGGTTCGCAGAGTTCCGGTTATGGACGGCTCGTGTTTATGTGGAATGCTTTCGCTCGGCGACATTTCCAAAAACGGATGCGACGTCGAGGTTGCTTCGGCTCTCGCCGAAATTTCAAAGCCTTAAAAAGCGGTGGATTTTTCCACCGTTTTTTTATGAGAATAATCGAGGATTTTGGAGTTTTTTAGAGGATTTGAGAGATTTTTAAGAAAAAAACAAATTTAGCGGCAGTTTTCTAAAAATTATTTAGAAATTTCGCAAAAGATATTGACTTTTTCGCCATTTATCTCTAATATTATAATGTTATTTTGTATCTAAATGCAAAAACAAGTGCACCATAGTTTTCATGTTCCGTTGTTTGCCCGATTTTCCCCATCGGGTGAAATAAAAATCCTTTTGCGGGGTGCGGTAACGAAAAGGCTATGGGTTAGCAGGATATGCGCCTTTATCCGAAACTTAACAGGCGCAACAGCTAATGAAAGACCGAGGGAGTTTTCCGCTCGGTTAAAAACCGCAAAGGGAGGATGCAAAATGGGAGAAGTCCCTATCATTCGATTAGAGGACGTCGTTTTTGAATACGACGGAGAGCGCGTTTTAGATAAAATAAATTTATCTATCCGCGACAAAGAATTTGTTACCTTGCTCGGACCTTCGGGTTGCGGCAAGACTACTACTCTGCGCATTATCGGCGGATTTATGAATGCTATGAGCGGTAAG
>JAZRHT010000025.1:0-10037 GCA_045644905.1 Oscillospiraceae bacterium | reverse complement strand
ACAATACTAAACATAAGATTTCCTCCGACTAATATGATTAGAAGTTTTTTCCTCAAATATGTTAAGGCAAAATATTTTACAATTTCATTATAATACTTTTCACATTGTTAGTCTATTGGCGATTTAGACAAAACAAAAGGTGAAAATTTGTGCAAGATTACACCTCATCTGCCACTTGCGCTCCCCCTTCCCTTGAGGGAAAAGCATAAAAAAACCGCCGCAAGTTTGCGGCGGTTTTTAGGTTTTTATTCGAGTTCGAAGGCGCCTGTGTAGAGCTGATAGTAGGTGCCCTTTTCCTCGATAAGCTTTTGGTGGTTGCCTCGCTCGATAATTCTGCCGTGGTCAAGCACCATTATAACGTCCGAATTCATAACTGTTGAAAGGCGGTGTGCAATTACGAAAACAGTTCTGCCCTCCATCAGCTTATCCATTCCCTTTTGAACAATGGCTTCTGTTCGGGTGTCGATAGACGAGGTTGCCTCATCGAGAATCATAACCGGCGGATCAGCAACTGCGGCTCTTGCGATTGCAAGGCGCTGTCTTTGACCTTGCGAGAGGTTTGAGCCGTTATTGGTAAGCTCGGTGTTGTAGCCGTCGGGAAGTCTTGTTATAAAATCGTCAGCTCCCGAAAGCTTTGCCGCCTGTATGCACTCTTCATCAGTTGCATCAAGTCTGCCATAGCGGATATTATCCATTACAGTTCCTGTAAAGAGATTGGTTTCCTGAAGAACAATTCCGAGCGAGCGGCGAAGGTCTGATTTCTTTATCTTATTAACATTTATGCCGTCGTAACGAATCTTGCCGTCGGCAATATCATAAAAGCGGTTGATGAGGTTTGTAATGGTGGTTTTGCCCGCTCCGGTTGCACCAACGAATGCGACCTTTTGTCCCGGCTCGGCGTAAACTGTTACATCGTGAAGCACATCCTTACCCTCTTCATAGGCAAAATCAACGTTTTCAAGACGAACATCGCCCGAAAGGAGCGTGTAGGTAACTGTGCCATCGGAATGGGGATACTTCCAAGCCCATTTGCCGCTTCTCTCATTAGTTTCGGTAAGGTTGCCGTTTTCATCGTACTTAGCGTTAACTAAGGTAACATAGCCTTCATCGGTTTCGGCACTTTCATCCATAAGCGAGAATACGCGGCTTGCGCCTGCGGCGCCCATTACAACCGAGTTTATCTGCTGAGAAACCTGATTTATGTTACCGGTAAACTGCTTTGTCATATTAAGGAAGGGCACCAAGATGCTTATGCCGAATGCCATTCCCGAAATGCTTAAATTAGGAAGTCCCGAAAGGAGAAGCAGACCGCCGACCATAGCAACAATAACATACATAATGTTGCCGATGTTCATAATGATAGGGCCTAAGCAGTTTGCATAGGCATGCGCTCTGTAGCTATCCTCAAAGAGCTGATTGTTGATTTCGTCAAAGTCCTTTTGGCTTTCTTCTTCGTGGCAGAAAACCTTGACAACCTTTTGACCGTTCATCATTTCCTGAACAAAGCCTTCGCTACGTCCCATAGACTGCTGCTGACGAATAAAGAACTTCGCCGAGCCGCCGCCCACTGTTTTGGAAACAAAGAGCATAAAGGCAACGCCGACCATTAGAAGCAGGGTCATCCAGACGCTGAAATAAAGCATAATACAAAATACGCTTGTAACGATAATGCATGCCTGCAGAAGCGACGGGATGGACTGCGAAACGAGCTGACGAAGTGTGTCAATATCGTTTGTATAGTGGCTCATTATGTCGCCGTGCTTATGTGTGTCAAAGTACTTAATAGGAAGGTCCTGCATATTGTTAAAGAGCTTGCGGCGCATTTTACATAAAAAGCCTTGGGTCATATATGCCATAAGCTGAGTTTGGGCAGTTATGCAGATTATAGAGATGATATAAAACGTAACAAGCAGCAGAATTTTAGGAACAATTATCTGCTTTGCGCTTTCCCAGTCGCCGCTAACTATCCAGTTCTCAATGGCGGCTATAACCTGCTGATTAAAAAGGGCGGGGATTGCCGAAGCTATTGCCGAAAAAACTATGCAGGCGATGGCAAGCGGAAAGAGAACGGGATAAGCCTTAAAGAGCATCTTTATAATTCTTTTAAGGTTACTAATCATTACCTTGGGAGGCAGTTTCATAGGTCTTTTGTTATTACTTTTCATCCTTGCCACCTCCGTTTTGCTGATAGTAAACCTCTTTATAGATTTCGCTGTTTTCAAGGAGCTCATTATGTGTTCCCATAGCGGAAATCTTGCCGTTATCCATTACGATAATAAGGTCGGCATCCATAACCGAGGATATACGCTGAGCGATGATAATTTTGGTGGTTTCGGGGATAAATTTCTTAAAGCCTGCACGGATATGTGCATCGGTTTTTGTGTCAACAGCGCTTGTAGAGTCGTCAAGAATTAAAATCTTGGGTTTCTTTAAGAGGGCACGGGCAATACAAAGGCGCTGCTTCTGTCCGCCCGAAACGTTGGTTCCGCCCTGTTCAATGTGGGTGTTATATCCGTCGGGGAAGCTTTTTACAAAATCATCAGCCTGAGCGAGTTTGCAAGCCTCTATAAGTTCCTCGTCGGTTGCGTTTTTATTGCCCCAGCGCAGATTTTCGGCTATTGTACCTGCGAAAAGAACATTTTTCTGGAGCACCATAGCAACGCTGTTTCTAAGAGCTTCGATATCATATTCTCTGACATCCCTGCCGCCGACAAGTACACTACCCTCGCTTACATCGTAAAGGCGAGGAATAAGCTGAACGAGGGTTGTTTTACTCGAGCCTGTGCCGCCGATTACACCGACGGTCATTCCCGATTCAATCTTAACGTCGATATCCGAAAGGGCGAATTTCTTTGCTTTTTCGGAATATTTAAAGCTAACGTTTTTAAACTCGATAGAGCCATCCTCAATCTCGAAAATGGGGTTTTCGGGGTTTGTAAGGGCGCTTTCTTCAGAGAGAACCTCGCCGATACGCTTTATTGATTCTGCCGACATTGTGAGCATTACGTAAATCATCGAGAGCATCATAAGCGACATAAGAATCTGCATACCATAGGTCAGCATTGCGGATATCTGGCCGACGTCAATGGTTGTCCCCTTACTTGTTATGGCCATATAAGAGCCGACAAGCAGAACGAAAACCATATTGAAATAAACGCAGAACTGCATTATGGGAGTGTTGAGAGCAACAATGCGCTCAGCCTTTGTAAAATCGTCCCTTATGTTCATAGAAGCGCTATTGAACTTCTCTTTTTCGTAGCCTTCACGAGAAAAGCCCTTGACAACACGCATAGCACGAACGTTTTCCTCGATGGACTCATTGAGTCTATCATATTTTTTAAACACTCTGCGAAATGCGGGCATTGCATTTTTGGCAACCATAAGAAGACCTAACGCAAGAACGGGAATTACAACGACAAACGTTCCAGACAAAGCGCCGCCCATAATATAAGCCATAACAACCGAGAAAATGAGCATAAGAGGGCTGCGGATAGCTGTTCTTATAATCATCATATAGGACATCTGAACGTGTGAAATGTCGGTTGTCATACGGGTTACTAAGGATGCCGAGGAGAATTTATCAATATTAGAGAAGGAAAAGCCTTGCACCTTAGAAAAAATATCGTGTCTTAAATTCTTGGCAAAGCCTGCCGAGGCTTTAGAGCAGGTAAAAGCCGCCGCACCGCCGCAGCAGAGCGAAATAATGGCGAGCATAATAAGGAACAAGCCGGTTCTGACAACTGATGTCATTTCGACGCCGTCCTTGATGCTATTGACGAGATCTGCAGTTAGAAACGGGATAAAAACCTCGATTACAACCTCGCAAATGATAAACACAAGCGTCAGTATGCTCGGGAGCTTATATTCCCTTATGCAGCCTACAAGTTTCTTTATCATAGGGATTCCTTTCTTCCCTCTTCTAAGGGACTATTTTCTAATTATTCTTAACTTTAATATTATACTCTCTTTTTAAGAAGCGGTCAATGAATAATTTGTAAAAAAAGTTCCGCCGAGAGAAATTTCTCTCGGCGGAAATCATTATTTGATTTCGCTAAAGCCACTTTTAAGTGGCTTGTCGAATCGCTTTACAGCGTTTCGACTAACTACAATCATTATAAACCTAAATCTTCAACGTAGAGCTCGCGGACTGCATTTGCGTCTGCTTTCTTTTCCTCTACCTTAGGTTCGTTTCTCTTTTTAAAGAAGCCTTCAGCAACCTGGGGGAAGAGAGCATAACTGAGAACGTCCTCTTCACACTTTGCAAGTTCGCCTGCTTCTTTTCTGTATTTCTCCATTTCGGGCTCTAAGAGGTCTGCAGGGCGGCACTCGATTACCTCATCGTCACCGATTGCCTTCTTGCGAACTTCCTCATTAACCACACCGGGAACGCGACCATACTCGCCACGAAGAAGTCCCTTAGATTCCTTGGAAACCATCTTGTAGCGCTCGCCCATAAGAACGTTAAGAACTGCCTGAGTTCCAACGATCTGGCTTGTGGGGGTAACGAGCGGAGGGAATCCGAAGTCCTCACGGACTCTGGGAATCTCAGCAAGAACATCGTAATACTTGTCTTCTGCATTCTGCTGTTTAAGCTGAGAAATGAGGTTCGAGAGCATTCCGCCGGGAACCTGATACAGAAGTGTGTTAACGTCGATTTTAAGAACCTTGGGATCAAGGATTCCTTCATCGGTAAGCTTTTTAGCAACGCCTCTGAAGTAAGCGGCGGCATCCGAAAGCTTTTTAAGGTCAAGGCCTGTGTCTCTCTCGCTTCCCATAAGGGTTGCAACTAAAGACTCGGTTGCAGGCTGGGAAGTACCGTTTCCTAAGGGCGAAAGTGCGCAGTCAACAATATCGGCGCCTGCCCAGACAGCCATAAGGTTTGTCATATCACCGGTACCGGTTGTGTTGTGAGTGTGAAGGTGGATAGGAACGCTAACCTTTTCCTTAAGCTTCTTTACAAGGTTATAAGCATCAACGGGCAGAAGAAGGTTTGCCATATCCTTGATGCAGATGGTGTCAGCGCCCATTTCCTCTAAGGTTTTAGCGAGGTTTACAAAATATTCCTCGTTATGAACGGGGCTTGTTGTGTAGCTCATTGCGGCTTCACAAAGTCCGCCGTGCTTCTTGATGCTTTTAACTGCCTGCTCGATGTTACGAACGTCGTTAAGCGCATCGAATACACGGATAACCTCAATGCCGTTTTCAATGGACTTACCTACGAAAGCATCGACAACGTCATCTGCATAGTGCTTATATCCGAGGAGGTTCTGACCTCTAAGAAGCATCTGTAATTTAGTTTTGGGCATAGCCTTTTTAAGAGCACGAAGGCGCTCCCAAGGATCTTCATTAAGAAAACGCATGCAAGCATCAAAGGTTGCACCGCCCCAGCACTCAAGCGACCAATATCCGATCTCATCGAGCATTTCGCAAGCAGGGAGCATATCCTCAAGGCGCATTCTTGTTGCGGCCTGAGACTGATGCGCGTCACGCAAAATTGTATCAGTAATATAAAGTTTCTGTGCCATCTACAATACTCCTTTATCTAAACAATGCAATCAATACGCCGGCGGCGATTGCTGAGCCAATAACTCCGGCAACGTTGGGGCCCATAGCGTGCATAAGCAGGAAGTTTGAGGGGTTTTCCTTTTGTCCCTCAGACTGCGAAACACGAGCCGCCATAGGAACGGCAGAAACACCTGCCGAGCCAATAAGGGCGTTAATCTTATTCTTGTAAAATACGTTCATAAGCTTTGCAAACAAAACACCGCCTGCCGAGCCTGCGCCGAATGCAACAATACCGACAACCATAATAAGCAGTGTCTGTCCCTTTAAGAATGCACTTGCAGTTGCAGTTGCACCAACGGAAATTCCGAGGAATATCGTTACGATATTCATAAGCTCGTTCTGAGCAGTTTTGCAAAGACGTTCCGCAACGCCCGACTCTTTCCAGAGGTTACCGAGCATAAGGCAGCCTACAAGGGGAGTTGCCGAGGGAACAAGCAGAGCAACAAAAATTGTTACTGCTATGGGGAATATAATCTTCTCCGTTTTGGAAACCTCACGAAGCGGCTTCATAATGATATTGCGTTCCTTCTTGGTTGTAAGAAGTCGCATAATAGGAGGCTGAATAACGGGAACGAGAGCCATATAGGAATAAGCTGCAACTGCGATAGGACCTAAAAGATCGGGGTAAAGCAGTGAGGTTGTGAATATAGCAGTCGGTCCGTCCGCACCGCCGATGATACCGATAGATGCAGCGGCAGGAAGTTCAAATCCTAAAAGGGTTGCGCAGACAATAAAGGTTGCAAAAATACCTATCTGAGCAGCCGCGCCGAGAAGAAGGCTCTTGGGGTTTGCAATAAGGGGACCGAAATCGGTCATCGCACCGATGCCGAGGAAAATAAGACAGGGGTAAATACAGGTTTTAACGCCGATATAGAGGTAGTCTAAAAGACCGCCGTTTTTCATAATCTCGCCGTATCCGATTTCGCCCTTCATAAAAGCGGTCCACAAATCTCCGTGGTACATTTCTGCGCCGGGGAGATTGGTAAGAAGCATACCGAAAGCAATTCCGATAAGCAGAAGCGGCTCAAATTTCTTCTTTATAGCAAGCCATAGGAGCAAAAGAGAAACAAGAATCATAACAATGTTTCCCCAATACTGACTAAACTCACCTATAAGCATATAAAAGCCGGTTGTTTTTATAAATTCAATTACACCGTCCATAGTGTTGTGTCCTTACCCTAAGATTTATTCAATGGTGCAGAGAGCATCGCCGGAAGCAACGGATGCACCCTTAGTTACTCCAACGGATGTGATTTTACCAGCCTTGGGAGCCATAATTTCGTTTTCCATCTTCATAGCCTCGAGGATGAAGAGAACCTGACCCTCGCTGACGGTGTCGCCAACGTTTACGTTTACACCGAGAATGGTTCCGGGCATGGGAGCAGAAACTGTCTCGCCTGCGCCGGTAGCGGCTGCGGGAGCAGCGGCGGGAGCAGGAGCGGCTGCAGGTGCAGGTGCTGCTGCGGGAGCAGGAGCAGCGGCAGGAGCTGTGGGAACCTCGCCTAAAAGCTCAACCTCGATTTCAAATTTTTCGCCGTTTACATTTACTACGTATTTTTTCATTTCAATCACCGTTTCCTTTATATTTTTTTAAACGAGAGAACTCTGATTGCGTTTACCTCGCAACCATTTTCTTCTGCGATAACCGCACAAACAGCGGCTAAAATCTTCTTTCTGTCAGCAATAGGTGCCGCGGGGGCGGGCGCTGCGGCTACTGTGGGAGCAGAAGCCACCTCGCTTGCAGAAACTGCGTCCTTTTTATCGGACAAAAGCTTTCTGCAAAGAAAACTTACAAGCGAACATAGAATGACGATACAGATAAGACCGACGAATACCGTACCGATTCCGAGAACGCATACGAACGTAATTTGATCCATAGACATCCACCTTTTTTTATTTATTTGTAAGACGACTCATCATAGAGGCGCCTTCAGATACAAAAATATTGGTTTGTGCGGCAGTTTTCTCGTTTACCGAAGTGATGCCGCTATCCTTTTCCGCACACTTTTCGTAAATTACGAAAGGAACGGGGTCGGACACGTGAGTTTTTAAATCGAGCGGAGTCGCATGGTCGGGAAGAACCATAATGCGATAATTCTCGCCGCTTTCATCAAGATATTCCTTAACAGTTTTTAGCACACGCTCATCGATATACTCAATAGCACGGATTTTATTCTCAGCCTCAAATCTGTGACCACATTCATCGGGGGCCTCAACGTGAAGATAAACTAAATCGCAACCATTCTTGAAAGCCTCTACCGCTGCGGCGGCCTTGCCCTCAAAATTAGTGTCGATATATCCCGTTGCTCCGTCAACATCGATAACCTGCATATCGGTAAGCTTGCCGATACCTTTTAAAAGGTCAACTGCCGAGATGACCGCGCCACTTATACCAAAGCGCTCTTTAAAGGAAGGCATATCCTTTTTATTTCCGCTTCCCCACAGCCAGATGCTGTTAGCAGGTCTAAGACCTCTTTCCTCACGTTTTTTATTGATGGGGTGGTCCTTTAAAACCTCATAGCTCTTTTTCATAAGCTCCAAAAAGCGCTCATTTTGGGGAAGATAATCGGTTACCTTTCTGCCGCTTATATCGTGGGGCGGAGTTGCATCAAAATTCTGACCCAAGCCATTCTTTAAAATAAGGCAGTGGCGGTAGCTTACACCGACATAAAAATGAAGGTCGTCTTCCGAGAGCTTTTCCTCGAGGTACTCTACAAGCACCTTAGCTTCTGCACTCGAAATATCGTCAGCACAGTAGTCGACCATTGTTTTGTCCTCATAGTTTTCCTCATCGCTGAGGGTAACAAGATTGCATCTTGTTGCAATATCGGTAGTCTCCAGGGGCACACCGATGCTGGCTGCCTCTAAGGGAGAGCGACCCGAATAGTACAAACGGGGGTCATAGCCCATAACAGAGAGATTTGCAACGTCGCTTCCCGGCTTAAAGCCGTCGGCAACCGTTTTAACAAGACCGACCTCTCCTCTCTTTGCAAGATAGTCCATAACGGGCTTATTTGCAAGCATCATAGGGGTTTTGCCGCCGAGAATTTCGCTCTCGTAGTCCGCCATACCGTCGCACAGCATTACTAAATATTTCATTTTTATCACCTTTTTTCGAAAAAATCCGAAATCAAATTCATTATACCTTATTTTGGCATTAAAAGTCAACTGCATTTGTTAAATTCAAGACATTCTCTTGGATATTTTTTGAATATAGACGAATGCTCTTGATTTTCGTTGTAAATATGATAAAATAAATTATAATTACAAATGAGGTGATTTATTTATGCAGGCAGTTATCAGTGTTGTTGGAAAAGACAAGGTTGGTATTCTTAAAGACGTTGCCACCAAATGCGCTGAACACAACGTTAATATCATTGACGTTTCGCAGACGGTTTTAAGAGATATGTTTACAATGATTATGCTGGTTGACATTTCTAAAATCGACATTAAATTCGGCGATTTTTCCGAGCAAATGGAAGCATACGGCAAAGAGATCGGAATGGAAATCCGTGCAATGCACGAGGACATTTTCAATTCCATGCATCGCATTTAATAGGTGACTTATATGTTTAATACAAAGGATATTCTTGAAACTATACACATGATTTCGGACGAGCATCTCGATATCCGCACAGTTACAATGGGCATTTCCCTTTTAGACTGTGCTGACAGCGATATTGACAAGGCTTGCGAAAAGGTTTACAAAAAAATTACAACCAAGGCGAAGAACTTAGTTGCAGTTTGCAATGATATCGAGAGAGAATACGGAATTCCCATCATAAACAAGCGAATTTCGGTGACTCCCATTGCGCTCGTTGCCGCCGCTTGCAAGGACCAAAATCCCGTTAAGTTTGCGCTGACTCTTCAAAGATGTGCAGACGAGGTTGGAGTAAACTTTATAGGCGGATACTCTGCGCTTGTGCAGAAAGGCTTTTCGGCAGGCGACAGAGAGCTTATCGAGAGCATTCCCGAGGCTCTTTCGGTAACCTCCAATATTTGCTCTTCGGTTAACATCGGCTCTTCCAAGGCAGGAATTAACCTTGACGCAGTTGCTCTTATGGGAAAAATTATAAGGCAATCCGCTGAAATTACCGCAGACAGAGATTGCATTGGCCCTGCTAAGCTTGTTGTTCTCTGCAATGCGCCCGAGGACAATCCCTTTATGGCCGGCGCATTTCACGGCGTGAGCGAGCCCGACTGTGTTATCAACGTCGGCGTTTCGGGTCCCGGAGTTGTTAAGGCAGCTCTTGAAAAGAGCGAAAACTTAAACATTACCGAGGTTGCAGAGCTCATTAAGAGAACTGCATTTAAGATTACGAGAATGGGTCAGTTAGTAGCTCAAGAGGCTTCACGCAGACTCGGTGTTCCCTTTGGAATAGTTGACCTTTCTTTAGCCCCCACCCCCGCTGTGGGTGACTCGGTGGCATATATCTTAGAGGAAATGGGTGTAGGTAAAACAGGCGGACACG
>JAZRHT010000024.1:0-2227 GCA_045644905.1 Oscillospiraceae bacterium | reverse complement strand
GACAGAGTGCAAAACGAATCCTTCTCGGAAATTTCCTATTATGACAGCGCACTTTCGGATGGTCTTGTTGACATTGTTTTAGAGAATTCAGCTCAATCCTATCGAATTGTTGATGAGGGCGGAGTTTACCACATTCAGAATTCACAGGGCTCTGCCGGTGTTTCCTATATCGAAATCGCTCACAATGGTGCAACCGGTGAAACTGTGGTGCGCACAACAAAGCTCGTAACCTCCGATGAGGTTGAGGATATCGAAATTCCCAGTCCTGAGAGACCTAAGGACCCCCAAAACTCTACAAGCAGCATAAATTCTAATGCGTCGCAAATCCTTGGGAACTCTTCGCTTGTAAACTCGCAAGGGCAAAATAGCTCGACGATATCAAAGCCCTCGGTACCCGAGGCTCCGTCGGATTCAACCTGCAAGCATAAGGATGCTAACGGCGACGATATCTGCGACGTTTGTAAGTTTAGTGTCCTTGTTGAATTTGACTTTTTTGGAATAAATGACCTACACGGAAAGTTTGACGACGTAGACGGACAAGAAGGCGTCGACGAGCTTACAACCTACCTCAAAAACGCACGCAAGGAAAATCCCAACAGTATCTTTGTTTCAGCCGGCGATATGTGGCAGGGAAGCTCCGAGTCCAATATGACAAAGGGCCTTTTGATTACAGATTGGATGAACGAGCTCGGTTTTAGCGGTATGGCACTGGGCAACCACGAATTTGACTGGGGCACGGAATATATCGCAAATAACGATGACCTTGCAAAATTCCCCATTTTAGCCATAAACGTTTACGACCGCAAAACCAACAAGCGCGCAGAATACTGCGGCGCCTCCACCATTGTTGATAAGGGCAGCGTGCAGATTGGAATTATCGGTGCGATCGGTGACTGCTATTCTTCTATTGCCGCCGACAAGTGCGACGACGTTTATTTCAAAACAGGAAGCCAGCTCACCGCCCTTGTAAAAGAGGAATCCGAAAAGCTGAAAAAACAAGGCGCTGATTTTATCGTATATCTTCTTCACGATGGCCTCGGCAGCAGCTCGGGTGATTATATAAGAGAAATGTCGTCATCAAGCCTTTCGTCTTATTATGACGGCTCGCTCTCAAACGGATACGTTGACCTTGTTTTCGAGGGTCACACACATCAGGGCTATATCCTCAGAGATTCGAGCGGCGTCATTCACATTCAAAACAGAGGCGACAACAAGGGCGGCATTTCGCACGTTGAGATTATGATAAACAGCGTAACCAATAAGTATACACTGAGCAAGGCCGACTTAGTTTCGGTTTACGAATACAGCACCCTCGCTGATGATCCTCTCGTTGACAAGCTTTTGGAAAAATATAAGGACGTTATCAGCGGCGCTTATGAGGTTTTAGGACAAAACGCGCGCTATAGAGATTATGATTTTATGTGCCAGCTCGCGGCTGACCTTTATTATGAGGCTGGTTTTGAGAGATGGGGTAAGCAATATGATATCGTTTTAGGCGGCGGATTTTTAAATCTGCGAAGTCCATATAACCTGCCTGCAGGCGAGGTTAAATATTCGGATTTGTATTCGATATTGCCGTTCGATAACCAGATTGTGTTGTGTAAAATAAGCGGAAGCAATCTTAAGCGCAGATTTTTCGGCGGCGGCTCGGATTACTATATCAAATGCGGTCAGTACGGCGAGAGCATCAGAAATAAAATAGACTCTACCGCAACCTACTATGTTGTAGTTGACACCTACACCTCGCAGTATAAGCCAAATGGTCTTACCGAGGTCGCCCGCTACGATGAAACAACCTTTGCCCGCGACCTTATCGCAGATTACATCAGAAAAGGCGGACTTAAATAGACTTGATTTTGGAGGCGGCAAAATGAAATTTATTGATGAAAACGCATTAAAAAACATTTGCGACGATGTAAATGGCGAATATGGACTTTATGTATCCATTCCCGAAAATGATGAGAAGTTTATCTTAAACGGACATAAAAAGTTCAATGCGGCAAGCACAATAAAAATTCCTCTTCTCGCCCTGCTTTTAAAAGACTTTGAAGAGGGCAGACTTGATAGAAACAAGCTAATTCTTCTTTCAGAAGAGAATAATGTTTTGGGCTCGGGAGTTTTAAAATCGCTTAGCTCCAATTTTTCTATGTCACTGTATGACTATGCGGTTTTGATGATAATCGTAAGTGACAATAGTGCCACAAATCAGGTGATTGATGCGGTAGGT
>JAZRHT010000023.1:0-4485 GCA_045644905.1 Oscillospiraceae bacterium | reverse complement strand
CCGCCATAACCTCGTGACCGAGCTCATTGAGCTTCTCTGCAACGTGTCTTCCGTATCTTCCGACGCCGACAAGTAAAATTGATTTCATATTAAATTCTCCTTATCCAACAGTTATTTTTTCTAAGGGAAGCTCTGCGAGATTCTGTCCCTTAGATGAAAATGCGGCATAAACGAGGGTTAAGCCTCCAACTCTGCCGAGGAACATTAAAGCCATTAAAATTATTTGTGAAGCGAGTGAAAGTGTTGGGGTAATTCCCATTGTAAGACCCACCGTTGCAACCGCCGAGCCCGCTTCAAACATACAGGTTAAAATAGGCAAGTCTTCAATAAGGCTAATAGCAACGCTGCCGCCTAAAAACAGAGTTACGTACATAACAAAAATTGCTGCAGCATTCTTAACGGTGCTGTCTTCAACTCGCCTTTTAAAGAGGCTAACTGAATTTTTTCGCCTAAATACTGAGAGACATTCGCCAATAAGAACGGCAACAGTGGTGGTCTTCATACCGCCCGCAGTTGAGCCCGACGAGCCGCCGATGAGCATTAAAACTATCATAACAAGCAGTGCTCCCTCGCTCATTAGCGAGAAATCTGCGGTGTTAAAGCCGGCGGTTCTCGGAGTTACTGCCTGAAAGAGCGAATATAGAATCCTCTCGGAGATAGGCTTATCAGAAAATTCAGTGAAAAAGAATAAAATTGCAGGCAGTAGCACCAAAGCGGCTGTCATTGACAAAACAACCTTGCTTTGCATTCTGTATTTGCGCAGGTGAAAACGGTGAACGCAAATGTCGTCCCAAGTAAGAAAACCTAAGCCGCCAAACAAGATAAGCAGCATAATAACTATGTTTATAAGAGGATTTGCGGCATAAGAAGTTAGCGATGAAAATTTTGCAGTTTCGCCAAGCAGATCAAAGCCTGCGTTACAAAAAGCTGAAATAGAATGGAAAATCGACATCCACAAGCCCTTTAAAACGCCAAAATCCTTGCAAAAAACGGGGGCCATAGCCGCCGCTCCCAAGAGCTCTATCGAAAACGTGATAATGAGAATAAATCTAAGCAGTCTTACAATTCCGCCAACCTTTTGAGCGCCCATAGCCTCCTGCATTGTGCTTCGCCCAAAAAGACCGATTTTGCGCCCTGAAATGAGTGCAAAGGACGAAACGACCGTTACAACTCCCATTCCACCTGTTTGGATTAAAATAAGAATAATAATTTGCCCCAAAAGTGACCAATGAGTTGCGGTGTCAACTCTTATAAGCCCTGTAACACAGACGGCCGAGGTCGAGGTGAAAAGCGCGTCCGAAAAGAGAGTAAACTCTCCGCTTTGGGAGCAAAAAGGCATAGAAAGCAAAACTGCGCCAAGCAGAATTACTCCTAAAAATCCAAGTATTATAGTTTGAAAAGAGGAAATGTGTTTTCTTATTTTAACGCCTTTTTTCATAGCTTCTCCCAAAATGCTTTTTGTTAAGATTTAATATAGCATATTTTACCCAAAAAGTAAAGAAAAAGAGCACTTTGCCTTGACGAATGCAGGTAAAATAAGGTATAATAAGGCATATTATTTAAAAAGTAGGTGCTAAAATGGCTGTTACAGATTTTGTTATTCTCGGTGCAATCGGTGTCTATATGTGCATGATGCTCGCCATAGGCTTCGCCGTTTCGTCGAAAAATAAAACCGCAAGCGATTTCTATTTAGGAGGAAGAAAGCTCGGCCCTATTGTTACCGCAATGAGCGCAGAGGCTTCTGATATGAGCAGCTGGCTTCTTATGGGACTTCCTGCTGTTGCTCTTATGCTCGGTATCTCCGAGGCTTCTTGGACGGCTATCGGCCTCGCAATCGGTACATACGTAAACTGGCTTATCGTAGCAAAGCGTCTGCGAGTTTATAGCCATAAAATCGACGCCTTTACTCTGCCTGATTTCTTTGCAAGAAGATTTGGCGACAATAAAAAGATTATTACAATTATTTCGGCACTTTTCATTGTTGTGTTCTTTATTCCTTACACCGCTTCAGGCTTTGCCGCTTGCGGAAAGCTTTTCTCCTCGCTCTTTGGAATGGATTATGTTTTAGCGATGGTTCTCTCGGCTGCCGTCATCGTAATTTATTGTACCCTTGGCGGATTTTTAGCCGCTTCTACCACCGACTTTATTCAGAGCATTGTTATGACCATCGCTCTCGTAATCGTTGTAGGTCTCGGTGAGGGACTTGTTAATGGATTTGGAAATGTTTTTGCTTCTGTCGGCGCTCTCGACGGATATTTAGACCTTTTCGGCGGCTTTGACGTTGCGAGCGGCGAGAGCTTCTCTTATGGCGCTCTGCCCGTTGCTTCAACTCTCGCTTGGGGTCTTGGCTACTTCGGAATGCCCCATATTCTTCTGAGATTTATGGCTATTGAGGACGAAAACAAATTAAAAACATCTCGCCGTATCGCAAGCGTTTGGGTTGTTATTTCTATGGCAGTTGCAGTGCTTATCGGTGTTGTTGGTTATAGTCTTATGCAGAAGGGAATTCTTCCTCAGTATGAGAGCGCAAGCGCCGCTGAAACCATTATCGTTGACATAGCTAAGTTCTTAAGTAAATTCGGATTTGTCCCTGCTTTTGCCGCAGGAATTATCTTGGCTGGTATCTTGGCTTCTACTATGTCAACCGCAGATTCTCAGCTCCTTGCCGCTTCCTCGAGCATATCGCAGAATATCGTTGAGGAAACCTTTAAGGTTAAGCTAACTCCTAAAAAGTCTATGCTTCTTGCAAGACTTTCGGTTGTTCTTATTTCGGTTATCGCGGTATTCTTAGCGCTCGACCCCGACAGTTCGGTTTTCGAAATCGTTTCGTTCGCTTGGGCAGGCTTCGGCGCCGCATTTGGCCCCGTTATGCTCTGCGCTCTCTTCTGGAAGCGCACCAACAAATATGGCGCTATCGCAGGTATGATTTCGGGCGGAGCGATGGTATTTATTTGGAAATTCTTAATAAGAGCCAATTTCAAGGGCACTGTGCTTGACTTCTACGAGCTGCTTCCTGCATTCGTGTTAGCTCTTGTTGTTATCGTGGTTGTAAGCCTTTTAACTCGCGCTCCCGAAAAGGATGTTACCGACACCTTTGACGAGGTTAAGGTTAGCCTTAAAGCTAACAAATAATTTTAAGCGGACGGCAAAGCCGTCCGCTTTTTGTTTACAATTTATTTTGTTTTTAAGCCTTGTTTTGTTACAGATTTTGGGCTAAACTATAAGTGAGGTGAGATAATGTCTGATCATTTTAGAATAGATAAGGAAGCGCCCGATTTTATAAGGCTTATGTCCTATTATAAATGCGCTATGATGGAGATTGAAACCAAATTTAACGTGCTCAATGAGGAGTTTTCATTAGCGCACGACAGAAACCCAATTAGCGCTATTAAGACTCGCTTAAAAAAGCCGAGTAGCATTTGCGAAAAATTAGAGCGCAGGTCACTTCCCATTAGCGTTGAGTCGATGGAAGAAAATTTAACCGATATCGCAGGTGTGCGAGTGATTTGCTCCTTTCCCGAGGACGTTTATACCCTTGCGAATGCACTCTTGCAGCAGGACGACGTTACCCTTATAGTTATGAAGGATTACATAGCAAAGCCTAAAGAAAACGGTTACAGAAGTTTGCATATGATAGTTGAGATACCTATTTTCTTGGCTCAGCAAAAGAGAAAAATGAAGGTTGAAATTCAGCTTCGCACCATTGCAATGGATTTTTGGGCGAGCCTTGAGCACCAGCTTTGCTACAAGAAGTGCAACGAATTTACAGAGGATATGGCAAGAGAGCTTTATGACTGTGCCGAAATGAGCGCTGCGCTCGACCTTCGAATGGACGAGCTTCGAAAAGGCGTCGTTCGAATGGCGGCGGAGAAAGGAAAGGACTTAAATTGAGAAACTTTTTTGCGAATTTGGGATATAAAATAAGCGCCTTTATGTACGGGCGCAACGGCGTCGATGCCTTTAATAGATTTTTAGTTATTTTGACGCTCGTTATTAACCTTATTTCCTGCCTTCCCAATATGGATATTCTCTCCCTGCTCGGCTCGGGTATTCTTGCATACTGCATTTTCAGAACTCTATCCAAAAACCTCTATAAAAGACAGAGCGAAAACGCAAAATATCTTAATATTCAGAATAAGTTTTTAAGGGACAAAAATACCCGCAAAAAGATGTGGGACGAGCGAAAAACCCATAAATATTTCAAATGTAAATGTGGCACACGTTTGAGAGTTCCGCGCGGCAAGGGCAAAATCGAAATAACCTGCCCCAAATGCAAAACCAAAATCATAAAGAAAACCTAAACGTTACAAAAATAAGCTTGCTCTTTTGAGCAAGCTTATTTTTTATAGTATGAGGGCGGGTGCCCCGTAAATCTTTTAAAAACCTTGCTGAAATAGGCGCTGTCGCTAAAGCCGACCACCTCGCCACATTCCCCGACGCCTATCGAGGTGTTTTCCAGCATGTATACGGCTCTGTCAATGCGGA
>JAZRHT010000022.1:0-8195 GCA_045644905.1 Oscillospiraceae bacterium | reverse complement strand
AAAAAATGTATTTCGCAAATGATAAATATATTGCCGTGGATGATACTATTTACGATATCAACACCTATCAGCCGATTATACAATTCGTAGAACTAAATTACGTCGCTATTACGGAAAGCGAAAACTTGGTTCTCGATATTCGCGACGCAACGCTTCCGCATAAAGTTATTATTATTCCGGGATAAATCCGTAAAAACGGGAGAAAGCCGAACCCGGCTTTCTCCCGTTGTTTTTATATCCTAATTTTTGTGCAACTTTCATAATTGTATTCGCGTGTTTATAGTAAAACTGTACAAATTTCAAAAATAAGTTTACAAATTATAGCAGAAATGGTATAATTAATCAAGGCACAAACTCGGGAGTTGATACTATGAAAAAGGCGATATCGTTATTCTTAACATTTCTGATAATCGTTCTTGCTTTTCCGCGCTTTACCGCATCTGCATACTACAAGAGCGGAACTGTGGGTAATATTGAGTATACGATAAACGGAGGTCACCTTATCATAAGCGGTAGCGGTGGTATGGGTTATACTGCACGCTGGCCATGGGGTCGCGAAATTACTGAGCTCACTATTCTTGACGGAGTTACAAGCATTACTCGAACCGCTTTTTCCGAGTGCCAAAATCTTTCCTATGTTGAGCTTCCGGATAGCCTTAAAATTATTGAAAATAATGCCTTTTATGGCTGCGAAAATTTAGGATTTATCGACATTCCTTCGAACGTTTCAAAAATCGGCAACAGCGCTTTTGCCGACTGCACTAATCTTACAAGGATTGTGCTGCCGCGAGATTTAACCGAGCTTGGCGCAGGAATGCTCGATGGCTGTATCTCGCTTGAGAGAATCGAAGTCGATGATGGAAACAAAAAATTCTGCTCGATTGACGGGGTGCTTTTCTCGGCAGATAAAACTACGCTCATTAAATACCCTATGGGCAGATATGACGAATATTACAGTATTCCAAGTGGCGTTAAAACCATTTCGGAGAGTGCGTTTGGCGGCGCAAGCTATCTTGAGGATATTGATATACCAAGTAGTGTTACCAAAATCGGCAAGAATGCCTTTGTCGGCACCCGATTTTTCGACCTTTTCACAAGTTATCAGAATGGTGTGTTCACTGTTGGACATTGCGCCCTTACCGCAGAGGGTGATTTTGGCTCGATTTTCACGGACGGATACAGCGTTATTGCTGACGGCGCATTTGAGTATTGCAGCGGGCTTACCGGTATGCATATAAAGTCTGAGATAACGAGAATCGGCAAGGACACCTTTAAAAACTGCGAAAATCTTACACGACTGGCGCTGCCAACCTCGGTTAAAACCATAGAGGAGAATGCCTTTAGCGGCTGTGATGCACTAAAGGACGTGTATTTTTCGGGCACGCCCACGGAGGCTCAAAAAATAAAAATAGCCTCGGGCAACGGGGCACTCACAATGGCAAAATGGCATTACAATCGCTGTGGCTACAGAGAAGACCATTACTGGCTGTTTTATTCACGTGTAGAACCAACCTGCGCCAAGAACGGTAAGCTGACGGAGCAGTGTATGTTCTGCGACAAGCTAAGGAGCGAAAGTATTGAGAAAACGAGCCACTCTTGGAAGCTTAATATGGTCAAGAAGGCCTCCTGCAAGAGTGCGGGATTAAAGCAGAAAACCTGCGAGGTTTGCAATAAAACTGAAAGTCAGGTTGTAGCACCGCTCGGTCACAAATTTGACAAAACCACCCTTGACGGTCAAGTTTCCTGCAAGGACGCGTCCGACGTTAAATGCCGCAGATGTTCCTTTATAGCGGCAGGCAGTGAGGCACTCATTTCCCACAAATATAAGCTCTGGAAAGAGATAAAAGAGCCAACCTGCACCCAGGAGGGCAAAGAGGAGAGAGTTTGCGGCGACTGTAATAAAAAGCAGACGCGCACAATTTCTCCATTAGGACATCTTTTTAGCGAGGACGCCGTTAAAAAAGAGGCAACCCTTTATTCCGAGGGACTTGTTGATGGCAAATGTAAAAGATGTAAGCAGGCGGTAAAGGAAAAGCTGCCCTGCACATATTACAACAAGAAACTCGGCATTAAAATCGAGGCTGCCGAGGGAGTTTTTAAAAAAGGAACTGAGATTTCGGTTATAAAGGTGGACGACGGCTCGCCCCTTATTCCCAAAATGGAGGGGCTTCCCGAACGTTTTGCGGCGTATAGTATAACTGCTAAAAACGGCTCTAAAACGGTAAAGCCTAACGGAAAATTTGACGTCATTATAACTATTCCAAAGGATTTCTCCGAAGATGTTGAACTCTATTCGCTCGGATTATCGGACGCGGACGAGGTAAAGCACTCGCTTTCCGCCGATAAAAAGACGATTAAGGCGGAGGTTTCGAGCTTTGGTAACTATGCCGTTTGCGATTTTTCGGGAGGAATTGTTGTCAGTGGCGAGAAAAAAGTCGACGGTGACATCGGGCTAAAAAACGCACTTGACTTCGATATTGACGTAGGCCCGATTCTGAGGTTTAGTCTTTTAGTGCTTGTGAGCTTTGTGCTTGCCGCCGTGATAGTTGTTTCGGGCATGCTGATAATAAAGAAAATACGAAAAAAGAAAACGTAAGTAAAAGGCGGAGCGGTATCGCTCCGCCTTTTGTCGAAACGGCTCGCGCGATTTTTTTGCGACCAACTTGATAATTTTGGTGAAGTGTAATATAATGAAAAAAAGACAAGCTACAAGGAGGGCGTTATGGACTTAAAAATACTGAAAATTGACCCGTATCTTGCGCCATATAAACAGGCCCTCCAAAAGAGAATGACTGATTACTCTCAGAAAAGGGCAGAGCTTACCGAAAAAAGCCTATCCGACTTTGCTAACGGCTACAATTATTTCGGAATACATAAGGAAAAGGACGCTTGGGTCTATCGTGAATGGGCGCCGGCAGCCGACGAATTGTATTTCGTCGGAGATTTTAATGATTGGAACTCCGAGAGAACACCGATGACAAAACTTGAAAACGGAGTTTTCGAGGTCAGGCTCGAGGGGAAAGATGCTCTTAAAATTGGGCAGAAAATAGGCGTTGTGGTAAAGAAAGACGGGCAGCTTTTAAATAGAATTCCCACTTATGCAAAAAGAGTTGTGCAGGACGAAAAAGGCGTTTGGTGTGCCGAGGTGTCTGACGTGCTTTTCGACGGCTTTGGGTGGACAGACTCGGGCTTTAAGAGAGCCAGTGCGCCATATATTTACGAATGCCACATCGGAATGGCGACTGAAGACTACAAGGTCGGCTCCTATAAGGAATTTGAGCAAAATGTTCTCCCCCGAATTAAAAAGCTCGGCTACAACACCATTCAGATAATGGCGATAATGGAGCACCCCTACTATGGCTCTTTTGGATATCAGGTTTCAAATTTCTTCGCCGCAAGCTCCCGCTTTGGCTCTGAGAAGGACCTAAAAAGCCTTATAAACACCGCTCACAAAATGGGAATTGCGGTGCTGCTCGATGTTGTTCACTCCCACGCCGTTAAGAACACAAGCGAGGGACTTTCTGAGTTTGACGGCACAGAATACCAGTTTTTCCACAAGGGCGAGAGGGGACATCACAGCGCTTGGGACACCCGACTTTTTGATTACGGAAAAAACGAGGTTATTCATTTTCTGCTTTCAAACCTTAAATTCTGGATGGAGGTTTACCACTTTGACGGCTTCCGCTTTGACGGCGTAACCTCGATGCTTTACCGAGACCACGGGCTCGAAACAGCATTTTTAAACTACGATATGTATTTTTCTTCTAACACCGACACCGAGGCGCTAACCTATCTTATGCTCGCAAACGAGCTTGTTCACGAGGTAAACGAGCGTGCGTTAACGGTTTCGGAGGATATGTCGGGAATGCCGGGAATGTGCCTTAAAATTGAGGACGGCGGAATTGGATTCGACTTTCGCCTTTCTATGGGAGTTCCCGACCTCTTTATAAAGCTCATTAAAGAATATCGTGACGAGGATTGGGACATGGGAATGCTCTGGTATGAGCTTTGCTCACATAGACCCAATGAAAAAAATATCGGCTACTGCGAGTCGCACGATCAGGCGCTCGTCGGCGATAAAACAATTATGTTCCGCCTTTGCGACAGCGAGATGTATGAAAATATGCAAAAGGGCAAAGAGAACGTTATTATCGACAGAGGCATAGCCCTGCATAAGATGATAAGGCTGATAACCGCCTCTCTCGCAGGCGAAGGTTATCTTAACTTTATGGGCAACGAATTCGGTCACCCTGAATGGATAGATTTTCCCCGTGAGGGAAACGGTTGGAGCTATCATTATTGCCGCCGTCAATGGAGCCTTGCTGATAATAAAGAGCTTCGCTACTGCGAGCTTGAGAGCTTTGACAAGGCCATGATAAGCTTCCTTCGCCGAGAGAGAATTTTATCTAAAAAGGCTTCGAGCGAGCTTGTTCATAACGATGATAAGGTGATAATCTTCTCAAAGGGCAAGAATACGTTTGCCTTTAATTTCAGCCCCGAAAAGTCGTTTGAGGGATATTTTGTCCCGACCAAAGAGCAAGGCGAATATAAGGTTTGCCTTTCGAGTGATGATGAGGATTTCGGCGGCTTTGGGCGAGTGGATACAAACTATATCTACAAAGCTCAAAAGACCTCTGACGGCAGATGCGGTTTCCTTTGCTATCTTCCGAGCAGAACCGCCATTGTGTTTAAAAAGCAGTAAAAAATAAAGCCGCCCCTTTAATAAGGGGCGGCTTTATAATTTTAACCAATCCAGTATTCTTTTGTGTTTGCGGTGTTGACAAGCTCGCGAATGGGCATATCCTCATCAGAAACAATCATCGAAATAATCTTTTCCTGACCCTCTTTTGAAAGGAAAGGAGCAGTTATTCTCTTAAATTTGTCGCAGAGCCAAGGTGCTTTGATATTTTCCTTTGCCTCGCCTCTGGGCTCGCATTCGTCGGAAACGTAAACCTTGCCATCCTTTGTTGTGATTTCGGCCTTGCATATTCTTCTTGCAGGGAATTGAGCGTCGAGTTTTTCGTCAACCTCAAAGGAGAGTTTTTTCATCATCTCGAGGGTCTTCTCGTCTGAGAGGGCTTTTTCCCAAACCTGAGTAATTCCAAAGTCGCCGTAAACAAGAGCGGATGCAACGGGATATGCGATGTTGTACTGCGCCTCGTCAACCGTTTTTGGCTCAATCTTGGAAAGCCTTGTTGCTCGGTCAAAGGTTTTGATGGTAACGTGCTCGATGTCCTCGTACTTTATGCCGTTTTCACGCATAAGAGCGGTGCAGGCATCAATTGCGGGATGCGCCCAACGGCAGCAGGGGTAGGGCTTAAAGTAAAGGTCCATAACCTGATATTTCTGGCCGAGATCGTCAAGATAATGGCGGTATTCATCGGCTTCCAAGAGGTTCTTGTTGCCTTCAAAGCCGCACATTGAAGCCGAAACTGCAAGCGCACCAATCATAACTCCAAAGGGAACGCCGTCCTTATTCATCGAAGGATATTCAACGCTTCTAATGCCGGGAACAAGCGGAGCATTAAACTCTGCAACCGACAGAACGTTATTGATTTCCTCTTTACTAAATCCATAAATTCTGCCGACGCCTGCCGCAACACCGACTGCACCGAAGGTGCCGCTTGAGTGAGCATAGTCATAGTAATCCATAATTGCGGCGCCGTTTCTTATCGAGGTTTCGTAAGCGGCAAGCATAGCCTCTAAAAACTCGTGCTTAGTGAGATTTTTTTCGTAAGCCGCTGCAAGAACACCGCCAACAAAGGAGGTGCCGGGGTGGGAACGGGTCATATTGTGTCCGTCGTCAATGTCGTAGGCATTGGAGGAGTGGCCCATAGCGCAGGATGCGCCCATAAAATTGAACTTTTTGTCGCTACCGATAACGGGGATGTCGCCCTCGCCGTAAAGCTTTTCAGCGAGCCTTAAGCCTGCTTCAAACTGACGGCTGCGGCTTCCTACCACAAGGGCGCCCATAAGGTCTACAAAGCAGCCGCAGAGCCTTTCCTTTACTTCCAGAGGGAGATTTTCCCACTTAATATCAAGAATAAATTGTTCGAGCTTGTAATCGGTTTCAAAATGCATAAGGTTTTCTCCTTTATAGCTTTTCTTTATATTAGCACCCCGTATTCCTTTTTGCAAGGTTTACACTTGCAAAAGCTAAGAAAGGGTGGTAAAATTTATTTGTTAATTTACTTGAAAGCGAGTATTAAAATGGATTCACTGATTTTTGCAATAAATGCGGTAGCTCCCATTATCGTAACGGTTGCGGTTGGATACCTTCTTAAAAAGGCAGGCCTTATGAACGAGGGCTTTGCCAAGGCGGCAAATAAGCTTGTTTTCCGTCTGCTTCTTCCCTCGATGCTCTTTTTAAACGTTTATAAAATCGATAATCTGGCATCCTTCGATTTTGGCTATGTTGGGTATGTTCTTGCTGCGCTTGTGCTTATTTTCGCCTTTTCAATTCCGCTGTGTTTGGCGATAAGCCGAGACAGCGCTCGTCGAGGAGTTCTGCTTCAGGGAATTTTCCGCTCCAATTATGCGCTTATCGGAATCCCGCTTGCTCAGTCGCTCTTTGGCGATGAGGGAGCAGTTGTTGCAACTCTGCTTTCGGCAGTTTTTGTGCCTGCATTAAATATCCTTGCGGTTATTAGCCTTTCGATTTTCAAAAAGGATGGCTCAAAGCCCGATGTTAAAAAAATTCTGCTTGGAATAGTTAAGAATCCTCTTATTCAAAGCATAGCTCTTGCCCTTGTGTTTTTGGGTGTTCGAGCTGTATTTGAAAATGTTGGAATCTCATTTAGAATTTCGCAAATTCCTGCTATATTCACTCCGCTTGAATATTTCCAGAGAAGCGCAACCCCTCTTGCGCTGCTTGTTTTGGGAGCGCAGTTTGAGTTTTCTGCTATAAGAGAGCTTCGCCGAGAAATCATTTTCGGAACAGCTATGAGAACCTTTGTTGTTCCCGTTTTGGGACTCGGAGTCGCTTATCTTTTCTTTTCAAATACATTTACAGGGGCGCATTTTGCCGCATTCGTTGCCGTTTTTGCAACTCCCGTTGCAGTGTCCAGCGTTCCAATGGCGCAGGAAATGGATGGCGACAGCGCTCTTGCAGGTCAGCTCGTTGTTTGGACAACGCTGTTTTCGGCGCTCTCGGTATTTTTAGCGTCCTTCCTTTTAAAATTAGCGGGTATCTTTGCCTGAGTAGGAGAAAATTATGGAAAAAATCACAAGCTTTACAATCGACCATTTAAAATTAGATGCAGGTCTCTACGTTTCCAGAAAGGATAAAAAGGGCGACTGTATTGTTACCACCTTTGACCTAAGAATGACTGCGCCGAACCGTGAGCCGGTTATTGATATGCCCGCACTTCACACAATAGAGCACCTCTCTGCAACCTATCTTCGCAACTGCGAAAGAAAGGACGAGATTATTTATTTCGGGCCTATGGGCTGCCGAACAGGATGTTATCTCGTTATGTTTGGAGATCTAAAAAGCGCGGATGTTTTTGAGCTTGTGCGCTCTATGTGCGATTTTATTCTATCTTTCGAGGGCGAAATCCCCGGAGCAAAACCCGAGGAGTGCGGAAACTTCAGCGAACAAAATCTTAATATGGCAAAGTTTTATATTAAGAAGTATAAAACTGCTCTTGAAACTTGTCGAAATTTTGAATATAAGTAAATCTTAAAACCCTCTCGGCTGAGAGGGTTTTGTTTTTTGTTTATCTGGTCCAGTCGAGACCTAAAATTTCGTGTGCGCTATGAACAGAAACGAAAGCGAGAGGGTCGGCGCGGTTTACAATCGCCATTAAATCAACGTACTGGCGCATTGTAAAGGAAACCATAACCATAGTTTTGCCCTCTTTGGTGTAGCCGCCCTTAACATCAACAAGTGTAGTCGTGCGGTCGAGCTTTTCGATGACTTCGCGTGTGATTTCGTCGGGATTCGAGGTTATAATCTGAGCCATAAACGCCCTCGAGCCGCCGAGGAAAACCTTATCAACAACAATGGCGGAAACGAGTGCCGACAAAACGCCGAGAAGCGAAATAACGAAATCTCCCAAAATGAACATACCCAGCGCAATGGTAACCGCATCGGTTATAAAAATGACAACCGAGCTGCGCCACTTTTTAAAGAACTTGCAAATGGTAAATGCGATGATATCGGTTCCGCCTGTGCTGCCGCCGCCCAAAAAGGT
>JAZRHT010000021.1:0-8962 GCA_045644905.1 Oscillospiraceae bacterium | reverse complement strand
AATCCGTCTTGTAGATAAGTTTACAAGTGACATCGAAAGGGCAAAAAAGGAAAAAGCAGAGCTTGTTCAAAGCCTCTCGGCTTTTTCTATCCCCAATGCCGAGAATATACCTGATGACAGTGAGATTAGCAGAATTCGCAGCCTTTCAGTTGCACCCGTAGCCGCTACAAGCACAAAAACAACCCCAATTTTCATAATTCTTTCGGCTATTTTGCTCGCCGCAGGACTGGGACTTATATTTGTAAATATGATTGTTGGCATAGCCATCGCCGCCGTCGGAGCGGTTGCGCTTATCGCAAGCCTGCTTCTCAATTCGGTTAGGAAAATGGTGTCGACCTCTTCGGGCACAAATGCACAATCTAAGAGCGAGATAAGAGATTTCCTCGTCTCCTTTGGTTTTTCTCCCGATGCCGATATCAATGCCGCGATCGACAAGTTAAAAGCCTATAAGTCCACAAAGGCTGAAATCGATGCTTGCGATAATGAAATACAAACTGCGGAGCAGAATTTGGCATCTGCGCTTAAAATCTGCTGGGAGTTTATGGACGATTTCTCACCCGATAAGCTTTCTTCTGCGAGCGACGAATTCGAAAGACTTCGCCGCAACCGAGAAAGATATCTATTCGAAATTGCACCCTCAAAGGACAAGGAAAAGGATATTTCAAATGCACTTTCCCGCCTCGAAAACGAAATTTCCGCACTTTTTGCTCAAATCGGCATTACAGAAGCGCCCGCAAGCGCTTTTGAGGAAAAGCTTTCCGAGATTAAAGCAGATATTTCTGAGTTTGAGCGACTTGAGAGCGAACTCAAAATAGCAGAAAAAGAAGCAAACGAGGCGAAAGAAAGCATCGGTACAGAGATAATTGAGCCAGCCGAGCAAACCGCCTCAATAGAGGAGCTTACAGAGGCGCTTCAAAAAATCGAAGCAGCCATTTCTCAAATTTCTGCGAGGATTCCCGAGCTGAGCCTCACAGCTTCTCGCCTTTCTCAGAGCAGAGAAAGAATAAACGAGCTTGAGGAAACTATTGAAAATGAAACCGAGATAGTTGCCATTTGCGAGCTTAAGCTTAAAAATCTTAAAAATGCTCTTGAGTTCCTCAATAAAGCCAAAGACGAGCTTTCTAAGAAATATTCAAAGGGACTTAACGAGAGCTTTTCGAAGTATAGCGCTATGTTCTTTGATAAGGATATAGCCGATGCCCGTCTTGACAGCGAGCTTTCGCTTTCGATTGAGAGAGAGGGTATAGGCAGAATTCCCGAGTTTTTCTCGAGTGGACAAAAGAGCGTTATGGACGTGTGCCTGCGCCTTTCGCTTATCGAGGCTATGTTCGAAAAGGAAAAGCCTTTCCTTATTCTTGATGACCCATTTGTTGCCCTTGATGAGAAAAACCTAAAAAGTGCTCTCGGGCTTTTAAAAGAGGTCTCGCGCGAATTTCAGATTATTTATCTTACCTGCCACGAAAGCCGAATGATTTAAAAAGAAACGGAATGATATAAATGTTAGAAAAGGGAAGACCTCAAAACACCGAAAACAGACTCCCTAAGGAAATAAGGACATACGATTTTCTTGATGCTTTGGGAGTTGAGTACTTCCGAGTTGACCACGCACCCGCCGACACAATGGAGGCCTGCGAGGAAGTTGACCGTGCTCTTAATATAAGAATTTGCAAGAATTTATTCCTCTGCAATCGCCAGGAAACTGCCTTTTATCTCCTCTGTATGCCGGGCGACAAGCCTTTTAAAACCAAGGACCTTTCGGCGCAGATAGAGTCCTCGCGTCTCTCCTTTGCAAAGCCCGAGTATATGGAAAAATTCCTCGATATAACTCCGGGCTCGGTCAGCATTTTGGGACTTATGAATGATACCGAAAACGCCGTTCAGCTACTTATTGACGAGGATGTAATTTTAAGAGAAAACTTCGGCTGCCACCCTTGTATTAACACCTCAAGCCTTAGAATGAAAACAAGCGAGCTTACCGAAAAGATTATCCCTGCGCTAAAACACCCTCCCAAAATCGTTAAACTATAAATACAAGTTGACAAATAGACTAAAAAGGTGATACAATAGCAAAGTACTATTGTATTACTTATGCGGGTATGGCGGAATTGGCAGACGCGCTAGACTTAGGATCTAGTGTCCCCGACGTGCAGGTTCGACCCCTGTTACCCGCACCAAACAAAAAACCTCCTTGAGTGGAACTGTTTTCTATTGAAAATATGTGCCATATTAAGAATCTCAAATTGCTCAATATTGTGCCGAATCAGGCACGTTATAGAGCAATTTGTTTTTATTAATATAGGACAGTGCATGGCAAATAGTAGTATTCGGTAAATATATTGAATAAAAGGTGGTATATATGAATAAACTTTCAATCATTGTTCCTTGTTATAACGAAGAGCATGTTCTAAAAATTTTTCATGAAACGGCTACCCAAGAATTAAGAAAGATAGAAAATATTGAATACGAAATAATATTTGTAGATGATGGTTCACGTGACAATACCTTAAAAGTCATTAAAGAAATAATTAGTGAAGATAAAAAGGCAAGGTATATCTCGTTGTCACGTAATTTCGGCAAAGAATCTGCAATGTATGCTGGTATGGAAAATTCTGATGGCGATTATGTTGTGATAATGGATGCCGATTTACAAGATCCGCCTGCACTCATTTGTGAAATGCTCGATGCAATTGAAAATGAGGGATTTGAATGTGTGGGCTCGAGGCGCGTTAACCGAAAAGGCGAGCCTCCAATTCGTTCGTTTTTTGCAAGGATGTTTTATAAATTAATAAATAAGATGTCTGATGCCGAAATTGTTGACGGCGCCAGAGATTTTCAAATGATGACAAGAAAAGTAGTGGACGCGGTTCTTTCAATTAAAGAATACAATAGATTTTCAAAAGGAATTTTTGGTTGGGTAGGATTTAAGAAAAAATGGCTTGAATATGAAAATGTTGAGCGCGCTGCCGGCGAAACAAAATGGAGCTTTTGGAAATTATTTATATATGCTATCCAAGGAATTATAGCTTTTTCCACAACCCCACTTGTAATATCCTCAGTATGCGGAATCTTGTGTTGCGTGATAGCAATGGTGATGCTTGTTTTCATTATTGTTAAAACATTAATTTTGGGAGATCCAACTTCGGGATGGCCGTCATTAGTATGCATAATTTTGCTTTTGAGCGGAATACAGATGTTTTTTATTGGCGTTTTAGGACAATATTTAGCAAAAACATATTTGGAGTCCAAGAAACGACCCATATACATAATCGGTGAAACAAATATCGATAACAGAAAAGAGTAAGATTGTCTATGGATAATGTAATTTGTAAGGTGAAACAAAAATTTCAAAATAATAAAAACACACTTTTGTTTTGCATAGTAGTTACTTTTATCATTGGTATGATAACACACGCTTATATGTATTTCCAGGACTCGTTTTCTCACGACAGCTTAAGAGAGTTTAATGGAAACGAATACAATGAATGGAAAATTCAATTAGGAAGATTCCTTATTCCAATATACAGAATGTTTACACGTGGCAATCTCACACTACCTTGGCTTATTGGTCTTTTTTCTTTATTGTGGATATCTTTATCTGTGTTTTTAACCGTAAAGCTATTCGATGTGAAGAGCAAGGTATTTATGGCTCTTATTAGTGGTGTTTATACAGCGAACATAACAGTAATTTCTGTCACCGCTACATATATCCATGATCTTGATGTGGATATGTTTGCATTATTCATGTCGGTTTTAGCAGTGTTTCTGTGGTGTAGATATAAAAAAAGTTATTTCCTTTCGGCGTTATGCGTGTTTATAACATTGGGATTGTATCAATGTTACATTTCTGTTACAATAACATTGTTGATAATGTTATTTATACTCAAACTTTTAAGACAAGAAGAGTTTAAGACTGTATTTTTGAGTGGAATAAAATTTGTGTCAATGCTTTTAGTAGCTGGAATAGTTTATTTTATAGCTCTTAAAGCGGTAATGCTTCTTGGCAATATTGAATCAGTTAGTGGTTATAACACATTGGATAATATTTCCTCCATGAATTTTATGGATGTTAAGAATATTATAAAAACATATATTCTTACTGTATATTATTTTCTAATTCCAAATACCTATTTCCCAAAGATTTTTGTTGTATTCGCATCTTTTCTAACAATTGGTATTGCAGGTTTTATTGTTCTTTTCAGAATTTTTAGCAAAAAAATCGGCGTAAAAGAAAAGTTATTAGCATTAACCTTGATTGTAATTTTGCCATTTGCTATGAATGTATCACAGCTGTTATCGGGTATGAGTCATGCGTTGATGCATTTTGCATTATGGCTGGTATACCTTTTTGTGTTGTTAATAGTTTACAATGTAAAGGATTTTGGCTTTAAAATCGACAAAAAAACAATAGGCTCGTTTATTGCAAAAGTTAGCAAGGTAATTTGCACATCAATTTTAGTAGTAATACTTTTTGGCAATGTTATTTGTGCTAATGAAGTGTATGTAAAAAAAGATTTGGAGCAGGATGCAGCGCTTTCATATTTTACAAGAGTTGTCGATAGAATGGATTCTTTTGATGAATATGATAGAGAAAATACCGAAGTAGTATTTGTTGGAAAACCAGAAATTTTCAATGAAAACATGCTTGGCTTTTCAAATTCTAACTATCTTATCGGCGTTACAAATAGTTATGTTTTAGGAACGGCACTACCGGATTTATACGAAAGATATTTCGAGTATAAACTGCATTATAGCATAATTGTTGAATATGATGATGCAGAGTATATAGAAAGTGATATTGTTGAGAGTATGCCTGTTTTTCCGGAAAATGGTAGTTTGCAGATGGTTAATGAAACCTTGGTCGTAAAATTGGGCGAGATTCAATAACATAGCCTAAGAAAAAAGGACACCCTATGGGGTGTCCTTTTTGTTTAGATATGTATAAATTGGGGTCGAACCTGATAAGGCTATAGTTTCCGTTTATTTTGACAAAATTTGATAAAAATCTTGCAAGTTAATATTTTCTTTGATATAATGTTGTTGCCATTTAAATTTTAAAAAAGGAGAGATAAAAATGGACAAGTTTTTTAAGATTTCTGAGCGCGGCTCAAATGTCAAAACAGAGATCATCGCTGGTCTTACAACGTTCTTTGCAATGGCTTACATTATCATTGTAAACCCCAATCAAATCGTTGGATTCAGCTTTGATGTGCCCGGTGTTCCTGCTATATGGAATGCAGTTTATATTGCCACCATCTTAGCCTCTGTTATCGGAACACTCCTCTTTGCATTTTATGCAAAGCTTCCCTTTGCACAGTCATGCGGAATGGGACTTAACTCCTACTTCTTCGTATCCTTTGTATTACCTCAGGTAATCGCAGGAGGCGATGTTGTTAAGGGCTATCAGGCAGGTCTCATAATCATTCTTATTTCGGGACTTATTTTCTTAACCCTTTCCGTTACCGGCGCTCGTTCTTATATTGCTAAGGCTATGCCTGACTGCATTAAGAAGTCGATTCCTGCAGGTATTGGTCTTTTTATTGCATTTATCGGTTTCCAGAATGTTGGAATCATCCAGCCTAACGAATACACACTTGTTCAGTTTGTTAAGATTAACGGCGTAGAGTGGGCAAAGCTTGCCGCTCCTATTATTGCACTTGTTGGCTTCATTATTATTGCTATTCTCAGCAAGCTCAAGGTTAAGGGCGCAGTTCTTATCGGAATTCTCGCAACCTCGGTTATATATTATCTTGCAACATGGCAGCTTCCTGCCTTCTCAATGGGCGACGTATTTGCTCCGTTTAAGGATTTTGCCGACATCGGTATCACCGCTGTATTCAATCCTGAATCCTGGAAGAATGCATTTTCACCCGAATTCATTGGCGGTATTTTCTCGGCTATTATGCTTATCGTAACCTTCTGCCTTGTTGATATGTTCGATACTATCGGTACACTTTATGGCACCGCTTCTGAAGCAGATATGCTTGACGAAAACGGTGACCCCGTTGATATTGATAAGGCTATGACCTGCGACTCTGTTGCTACCGTTTCGGGTGCCGTTCTCGGAACCTCAACCGTAACAACCTTCGTAGAAAGCGCAGCCGGAGTTGCTGCCGGCGGTAAGACCGGTCTTACCAGCCTTGTAACTGCAATTTGCTTTGCGATTTGCTTGTTCCTTGCTCCCTTTGCAAGCATCATTCCTGCAGCTGCAACTGCTCCTGCTCTCATCTTTGTTGGCGTTCTTATGCTCAAGAACTTTGCCAAGGTTGATATGACTGATATCAGAAACGCAGTTCCTGCTTTCTTAACACTTATCATGATGCCTCTTACATATTCTATTGCAAATGGTATCGGTATTGGCTCTATCGCCTACGTTCTTATTACTGTATTCACCGGCAAATACAAGAAGAGCGACATTGCTGTTACAGTGATTTCAATTCTATTCCTTGCTAAATTTATCTTTGGCACAATGTAAGCTTTAAGCTAACCTCAAAAACCCTCTGACTTTGTCAGAGGGTTTTTCTTTTGCTCATTTTGTGATTTGAATGCTACGCTCCTTGTACTTTCCCATTTTTTGTGATATAATAAGCATATAAACCTAAAAGGAGAAGTCTATGCTTCAAAATATCGTATCGGCGGTTAACGATGCCCTATACAGTTATCTATTAATAATAATCCTCGTGCTCGGCGGATTGTATTTTACAGTAAGAACTAAATTCGTGCAGTTTCGCCTTATAAAAGAGCAGCTTCGCGCTGTAACTGAAAAGCCCAAGGACGGCAAAGGCGTTTCCTCGTTTCAGGCGCTAATGGTGTCAACTGCCTCGCGCGTCGGAACGGGCAACATCATCGGAGTTTCAACCGCGCTCTGCCTCGGCGGCTTCGGTTCGATGTTCTGGATGTGGGTAATCGCAATAATCGGCTCTGCATCAGCTTTTGTCGAAAGCACTCTCGCTCAGATTTACAAAAAGAAAGGCCCTGAGGGTAGCTTTGGCGGTCCTGCATATTACATCGAGGCGGCGCTAAAAAGCCGCCCCCTCGCCATTGTTTTTACAGTTTTTCTAATTCTCACCTATGGAATCGGCTTTAATATGCTCGCATCCTATAACCTGCAATCGACCTTCTCGTCATACGGCTTTTATGATGCTAAAATAACCCCCTGGGTAATCGGTCTTGTCCTTGCAGTAATCGTTGGATACTGCCTTTTCGGCGGCGGCAAGAGAATTATCAATGCAACAACTTTAATCGTTCCATTTATGGGCATTTCATATATTTTAGTTGCGCTTGTCATAACTATCATAAATGCCGATATGCTCCCCTCGATTTTTTCTAAAATCTTCGGCGAGGCATTTGATCTTAAGGCGATTTTCGGCGGCTTCTCGGGTTCTTGCGTAATGTTTGGAATAAAGCGTGGACTTTTCTCTAACGAAGCAGGCGTCGGCTCTGCTCCCAATGCCTCAGCCTCTGCCGAGGTTAACCATCCCGTAAAGCAGGGACTTGTTCAGGTTCTCTCGGTCTTTATCGACACCATTTTGGTTTGCTCTGCAACCGCATTTATGTGTATGGCATCGGGCATAGAGCCCAGTGCCGAATTATCGGGCGCGCCTTATGTTCAGGCATCTCTCAAGGCTGCCCTCGGTGAGTTTGGGCCTATTTTCATAACAGTCGCAATGATTCTTTTCGCGTTCACAACTCTTTTAGGAAACCTCTTTTACGTCGATAAAGCCTTCTGCTATATCTTAAAAAGGACTCCCTCCAAGACCTTTAACACAGTCTATTATATCCTCGCATCGCTCGTTATCTTTATCGGAGCGGGCCTTAGCGCTGATCTTCTTTGGGGCATCGCTGACATAACTATGGGCGGAATGACCCTTATCAATATGCCGGTTACTATAATTCTCGGAAAATACGCTATGCGCGCACTAAATGACTTTACCGCTCAGCGAAAAGCTGGAAAAGAGCCTATTTTCCACGCAAGTGATATAGACCTTCCGCATAAGATTGATTACTGGCAGGACTAATTTATTCTTAAATAAAAGGAGCGACAGAATATGATTAAATATGAAATCGAAGGCGGCAATCTTCCCGTTGTAATCTGCTATCCCGAAATGGGTCAGACTCTTTGCACCGAGAGTGGTGCTATGAGCTGGATGAGCCCCAATATGAAAATGCAAACCAATGCAGGCGGAGGAATCGGCAAAGCGCTTGGAAGACTCTTTTCAGGAGAATCCATATTTTTAAATGAGTACACTGCCGAAGGTGGCGCAGGAATGATTGCCTTTGCAAGCAGCTTCCCAGGTTCGATTATTCCGTATAAGGTATCGGCAGGTCACTCGATTATCGTTCAAAAGCGCGGCTTTCTCGCAATGGAAAAGGGACTTGATTTGTCTATCTATTTTCAGAAAAAGCTCGGACGCGGCTTTTTTGGCGGCGAAGGCTTTATTATGCAAAAAATAAGCGGCGACGGAATGGTATTTATCGAAATCGACGGCCACTGCAAGGAATATGACCTTGCCGCAGGTCAGAGCATAGTTGTTGATACGGGTTACCTTGCTGCAATGGAAGAAACCTGCAGTATGGATATTCAGGCTGTCAAGGGAGTGAAAAACGTTTTCTTTGGCGGCGAAGGACTTTTCCATACACGCATAACAGGTCCCGGTAAGGTTTACATTCAATCTATGCCCCTTATTGATGTTGCCAATGCACTCACTCCCTACCTAAATATAAATACGGGAGATAACAATAGTAGCGGCGGAATAAATATAAGATTAGGCGAATAATTAGACTAAATCCACCTCATTTGAGGTGGATTTTTTGTTGACAGTGTGAGCTTACCGTGCTACAATATGCCCAAATGAGAAAAAATCGGTGATGTAATTATGAATAAAAAACGCATTCTTAAAGAGGGAGTGCTTATATTTATTGGAAGCGTGCTGTACGCCGTCAGCACTGTTCTTTTCATCTTTCC
>JAZRHT010000020.1:0-8953 GCA_045644905.1 Oscillospiraceae bacterium | reverse complement strand
TTCAGCTTTGAAAAGGTTATTGAGGATAAGAATATTGATGTTAAAGGCCTCTCCGAAATGGAAAAGATAATGGTACTCGGTGATAAGGACCTTGTGCATCAAGTTGTCTACAATTTAATTGACAATGCTATTAAGTTCTGTAATCAAAATGGTTATCTCGAATTTGAATCGAAAACTGAATTGGGAAAATGCTATATTTATGTCAGAAACAGTGGCAACGGTCTTACGAAAGAAGAAGTAAATCACGTTTTTGATAGATTCTACAAAACCGATAAATCAAGAGGACTTGATAAAAACGGCGTTGGCTTGGGACTTCATATTGTTAAATCCATTATCGATATGCATGGTGGCGAAATAACCGTAGGAAGTCTACCTGGTGAATATACAGAATTCATATTCTCATTACCTATTGTAGTTGAGCCTACCGAAGAAAAACACTCTCATGAGCGACGCTTCTTTAAAAATAAATAAAATTTTTAATACTATTTTAAATTTGATTTTAATTTGTTCATATTTTTTAATTATAATATAGTAAAGCAGTAAATAACATAGGAGGTAATCTATGTCTGAACAGAATAATTTTGATATGCAAAACAAAGAGGAACAGAACTCTGTAAATGTTTCCGAGGTAGTAGAAGCTCCAAAATTGGATGCGGAGTCTGCCACTAATGTGAGCGCAGAGCCTAAGCCTGCTGAAAACATCACAGAGTCTCCTAATACTGAGGTCAATTCACAGCCCACAACTCAAAATTATCAGGGCTATTATCAGCAGAATACTCCTCCAACTTATTATAGCTACACCCCCAATCCTAATAATTACTACACAAATAATCAACAGTATTATCAGCAGCAGGGCCAGAATTTTGGAAATCAAAAGCCTCCCAAAAAGCATAGAGGACTTAAAATAACCCTCGCAATTCTTGGTATTGTTGCTATAGCAGTATCGACCTGCCTTGTTGGATACTGGGCAGTAAGCGGAGTTGTTAATATTTACAGAGAAAACAAAAATAATTCTTCGCTAACCTCGTCACAAAATAACGACAGTCAGAGTAATCAGCAAGGCGATAATCAAAATAACAATAATAATGACTATGAGAATCTTATTATAAACGGCAAGCCTGACGGCGCAAACGAATATGTTCAAAACGGCGACGGTACTATGACATCGGCTGCTGTAATTGCAAAGGTTCGCCCCTCTATTGTCGGTATTGTTCAGTATGTCAATTCCAATAATGTTCCCACGGTAAACGGCTATGGCTCGGGAATTATCATCAGCGACAACGGATATATTATCACAAATGCTCACGTTGTTGAAGGTGCATCTATGCTGACGGTTGTTCTTGAAAATAACAAGGAATATAAGGCAACCTTAAAGGGTCTTGATACACAGTCTGACCTTGCCGTTATAAAGATTGACGCAAAAGGTCTTACTTCCGCTGAGCTTGGCGATTCCTCGCAGACAGTTTTGGGTGAAAACGTTATCGCTATCGGTAACCCCGGTGGTCTTGAGCTTTCGGGAAGCTGTACGGGTGGTATGGTTTCGGGTCTTAATAGAACCATTTCAGGCGATGCAACCGGCTATGCAATGAGCTATATTCAAACCGATGCTGCTATAAACCCCGGAAACTCTGGCGGCGCTCTTGTTAATATGTATGGTCAGGTTATTGGCATAAATTCTGCTAAAATCACTGCCGACGGATATGAGGGTCTTGGATTTGCTATTCCCATAAACGAAGCGCTTCCTATTATAAACGACCTTCAGAAGTATGGCTACGTAAAGAACAGAGCAAAAATTGGAATCGGCTTCCAGTTTATTAGTGATGCAGTTTCTCAGTATTATAATAACGAGATTCCTGCAGGACTTCTTATAACTCAGATTGATGAATCCTGCGATATTGCAACCAAGGATGTCAGAGTTAAGGATATCATAACCAAGATTGACGGCAAGAAAATCGCCTCCACAACCGCGGTTTACTCTATATTAAAAGAGAAGAAGCCGGGAGATACACTCCGCCTTACTGTTTTCAGAGCAGCAACAAGATTTACAAATGCTGAAACCTTTGAGGTTACAATTATTCTTTCTGAGGATAAGGGACAATAAAATTTCTAAGACTCCGACACCCAGTCGGAGTCTTTTTTATTGACTTAAGACTCAAAATATGTCAAAATATTAGTAACAACGAATTGGAGAAAAGTAATGACCGAAATTGAGATAAGAAAAAAACTTAAAACTGACGGAGTGAATCTAAATGTATTCGAGCTTGTAGATTCCACTAATACAGTTCTTCGTAATATGGCAAACGACGGCTACGGCGAGAAAACGGTAGTTATCGCAAACGAGCAGACGCATGGCAGAGGCCGAAAGGGAAGAAACTTTTTTTCACCCTCTGATAGCGGCATCTATATGAGCATCTTGCTTCGTCCTCAAAGTGATATTAAGGATGCTGTTTTGATAACTTCGGCGGCAGCTGTTTGTGTTGCACGTGCAATAGATAAGGTTTGTGGTGTGAAAAGCGAAATAAAATGGGTCAATGACATTTATATCAATAATAAAAAGGTGTGCGGAATCTTGGCTGAATCGGCGCTTGATTCAAAAACCGCAAGCGTACAGTACATTATTCTTGGAATAGGCGTTAACCTCTATCAGCCTAAAAACGATTTTCCGAGCGAAATTCAAAATATTGCCGCATCGGTTCTTGAAAATAAGCAAAACGTAGATTTGCGAGATAGTCTTGTTGCGGAAATTGTGGATGAATTTTTCTCGGTTTACCCAAATGTCAGTGATAAAAAGATTTATAACGAATATAAAAATAGACTTATGCTTATTGGTAAGGATGTAATCGTTTATAATGCAGAAAAACAATATGAAGCAACTGTTGTCGATTTGGATGACAGCTTCAGGCTGTGCGTTAAAACAAAAAGTGGCGAAGAAATTCGGTTAAATTCGGGCGAAGTGAGCACAAAGCTATCTTGACAATCATAGTTTATTGCATTATCATTTAACTGATAGCTAATCTTAAAAAGAAGGTATTTTTATGTATAAATTTGATGCTAAGCACGCTACCGAGCAGTGTGTGAATTGGATAAAGGAATGGTTTGAGCAAAACGGAAAGGGCTGCAATGCGGTTTTAGGTGTTTCGGGTGGAAAGGACAGCTCTGTTGTTGCCGCACTTTGTCAGAAAGCTCTTGGAAAAGATCGCGTAATTGGAGTTTTAATGCCCAAGGGAGAGCAATTTGATATTGATTACTCAATCGAATTGTGCGAGATTTTAGGTATAAAGTATTTTACAATTAATATTGGTGAGGCTGTTGAAAGTATTTATAAGGCTGTAGGTGACAGCTTTGAGGTTTCTAATCAGTCTAAGGTTAATCTTCCTCCGAGAGTCAGAATGTCGGTGGTTTACCTCGTTTCGCAGTCTAATAATGGCCGCGTCGCCAATACTTGTAATCTTTCTGAGGATTGGGTTGGCTATTCTACACGTTACGGAGACAGCGTCGGTGATTTCAGCCCGCTTTCCTGCTTTACAGTGCAGGAAGTTAAAGCAATCGGAAGAGAGCTTGGACTGCCTGAAAAATTCATTGAAAAGCCCCCAATTGACGGACTTTGCGGTAAAACCGACGAAGATAATTTAGGCTTTACTTATGCCACTCTCGATGCATATATCAGAGAGGGAATACAGCCCGATCCAGAAACAAAAAAGAGAATTGACACCCTTCACAAAAACAATCTTTTCAAGCTTCAGTATATGCCTTGTTTTGCCTACGATCCCAATAAATAAAACCAGGACCAACACCGCGTTTTTAACGCAGGTGTTGGTCTGCTTTTGTATTTTGATTATAAAAATATCTTATGAGCAATAAGTTTTGTTTATTTTTAACAAAAATGAAAATGCCTTAAAAAATGTGTTGTTTTTGGAAGAAATTTCAAGTATAATACGAATTGTGGAAGATAATCTGAGGCAACTCAGTGCACTATAAACCTTAACTTAATCGGAGTAATACAGTATTTGTATTTACAGTTAGGAGGACAAAAAATGAGCGTAGTATTCAGTATCATCACCCTGTGCGGCGGACTTGCATTTTTCCTTTACGGAATGAATGTTATGTCAAGCGGACTCGAAAGATTTTCGGGCAGTAAGCTCGAGGGAGCGCTTAAAAGCTCAACTTCAAACCCGCTTAAAAGCTTGGCTCTTGGCGCAGGAATAACGATCGCAATTCAGTCGTCATCTGCATTGACGGTTATGCTGGTTGGTCTTGTAAACTCGGGAATTATGAATCTTTCCCAGACCGTCGGAGTTATCATGGGTTCCAATATAGGAACAACCCTTACAGCATGGATTCTTTCCGCTGCAGGTATTGACGATGGTGGAAGCAGTTGGGTAGGTCTTTTAAAGCCCGAAAACTTCTCGCTTATTTTCGCTCTTTTCGGCATCGTAATGATTATGATGTCCAAGAACGATAAAAAGAAAAACCTTGGTAACATTCTTGTTGGATTTGCCGTTCTTATGTTTGGTATGGAGCTTATGGGAGCAGCAGTTGAGCCCCTTAAGGATTCTCCCAAGTTTGCTGAGATCCTCACAATGTTCAATAATCCCATTCTCGGCGTTCTTGTTGGCGCAGTATTTACCGGTATAATTCAGAGCTCTGCAGCTTCTGTCGGTATTCTGCAGACCCTTTCAATGACCGGCGCGATTTCATATAATATGGCAATTCCCATTATTATGGGTCAGAACATCGGAACCTGTGTAACGGCTCTTATTTCGAGTATCGGCGTTAACAGAAATGCAAAGAGAGTTTCCGTTGTTCATATTGCATTCAATATGATTGGAACAATAATTTGCCTCATTCTTTTCTACGGTGGACACGCAATCTTCAATTTCGCATTTATGAACGAATCCATCAATCCCTTTATGATCGCGCTTTGTCACAGTATCTTTAATGTATTTACAACAATTATCCTTCTTCCTTTCTCCAAGCTTCTTGTCAAGATTGCAGAAAAGGTTATACCTGAAAAAGAGAAAAAAGAGGAATATGCATTCCTTGATGAGCGCCTTTTAAACACTCCTTCATTCGCTATTACCGAGTGCCTTAGCCTCACAACTAAAATGGCGGGTATTGCCAAGAAATCTATTTCGGGCGTTCTTGATATGCTTTGGAAATTCAACGACAAAAAGGCCGAGGAAATTCACGACGACGAGAATACCCTTGATGTATATGAAGATAAGCTTGGAAGCCTTCTTGTTAAGATTTCGACTAAGGATATTTCTACAACAGACAGCAACAAGGTTTCAATGATGCTTCACACCATTGGTGATTTTGAGCGAATTGGCGACCATGCCCTCAACTTAGTTGCAACCTCTAAGGAAATTGATGAAAAGAATGTTGAGTTTTCTCCCGAAGCTAAAAAGCAGATGGATGTTGCGGTTGCGGCTCTTAAGGAAATTTTGGAGCTCACCTTTACCGCTTTTGAAAACAAAGACATTGAAATGGCAAAGAATGTTGAGCCGCTTGAGCAGGTTATTGACGGCATTGCCGCTAAAATTAAGGCTGACCACATTGACAGACTTAAAAAAGGCGACTGCACCATTGAATATGGATTTATTCTCTCAGATATTCTTAACAACATCGAGCGTGTTTCTGACCACTGCTCCAATATAGCGGTTGCTATGATTGAGGTTTCTCAGAACAGCTTTGATACCCACGAGTATCTTAATGCAGTTAAGATTATGAATAATGAGAATTTCAGAGAGAAATTCATGGAATACCAAGCAAAATTTGCTCTTTAATTAAAAAACAAAAATCCCTGCCGTAAGGCAGGGATTTTTTTTATTTGTATTCTCTTTTTATAAGTGGGGAAATGTATATGGGGTTTGCAGGTATCTCAACCTCATCGCCAATCTCTACGTTGTAAAGATTTTGAGCATCGAGTACAAGGTTTGTCATTCCTATTCTGCCAAGCGATTTTGCCCTCTTTCCTCCGACTGTGCAGATAAGCTCAGGCTTATTAAACAGTAGCTTAAAATCATTAAAACCATATCTTAAAATGTCAATAAATCTAAATGTGTCATTTGCTTTAGCAACCGCTACGCCATCCGAATAGCCTACGTTAACACAAATAATCTTTTGCTTAGCATTTGTCTTAAATAGCGCCGCATAACCGATATTATGTCCTGCGGGAAGGGTGCGAATATCAATAACTTGCCCGTAAAGGTTTCCAACTTTACAGAGATTTGTGTTGCCGCAAATAGCATTTACTCGTCCTATAAGTGCTGAGCCGGCTCTAACTGCGGTAAGGTGCATTTGTGGAAAACGGAAAATTGCGATTGAGTTACAAATATGTCGAATAGGGAACTCATATCCATTTTCTTTAAGCGCAAAAATAACGTCCTTAAATATCTCAAACTGCTTTATAGATGGCTTGATTTTTTTATTAAATGCGCTGTGTAGATGTGTGTAAATACCTTCTGCATTTATGTTTTCAAGGTCGCAAGTATTTTGTATTTCCTCTGTTTGTGAGGGAAGAAAACCATATCTGCCCATCCCAGTATCGATTTTGATATGAATGGTAGTGGTCTTTGAGTTAGCGGCTGAAATTTGCGATATGAGCTGTGCGTTTTCAAAGCTATCAACAGTTAGGGTGACAGAGCTTAAAACGGCTTTCTCGATATCCTCACCTTGATAACAAGGGGTTAATAAGAGCGTTTCAGCTTCGGGAAAGTTTTCTCTTAAAATAAGTGCATCATTAAGATCGGTAACTGCAAAGTTGCGTATTCCTGAGTCAACAAGCTCCTTCGCAAAGGGAAGAAGCCCCATTCCGTAGGCATTTGCCTTTAAAACTGCATAGATACGGGCATCTTTAACCTTCTCGCGCAAAACCGCGACATTTTTTGCAATATCCGTACCTTTAATAACCAGCTTCTTGTCCATTTAAAAGTCCCTTTCTTTTGAATCTACTTTTTCTTGCCTCTGTTTTTAATGCGATAAACGGTGCGTGTGAAAAGTGAAAGGACATGTCTTGCTTTCTGCATAGATTTGTAAATAAAAGGCTTGGTTACAAGCTCAAATTCACCTATAAACTCGGTAAGTTCACCCGAGAAGCCTTTTTTGAATTTGTAAAGCCCGTAAAGGGGATTTTCTGGAGTGAGGTCACCCGAAACGCCTCTGAAATCATAAATTTCGCAACCTGTGTCAACCGCCCAGCGAATCATCTCGAGCTGTAAGAGATAGTTTGGCATAACGTTTCTGTATTCATTTGATGATGCGCCATAAAGATACCAAACCTTGTTACCATAACGGATTGCAAGTGTTCCTGCAATGGGCTTGCCCTCGTAATATGCCATATAAAGTCGTGCATTTTCACCCATGAATTCAAGCATATTTTCGAAATAGGAAAGTGGACGGGTTACGAAATTGTCGCGCATACCCGTTTCAAGCATAATTTCGTAGAAGGTTTTTGCCATTTCCTTGCCGACGATTTTAACTTCGACACCGTTTTTGATAGCGACACGGATGTTATATCTTGTTTTGCTGTGAAATTCAGCCATAAGCTCATCGATAGTTTTGTTTTTAACATTGAGTCTGAAAACAAAACGAGGCTGTGTGCCTTCAAAATTCTTGCCGTTTTTACCCTTAAAGCCTGCATCCTCCAAAACCTTTACATATTCAGTTTCCTCGGATTTAACATCGGGGTCAACAAGAATAACGCAAGCATTGTGCTTTTTAGCCATTTCTTTTGTGTCATCGATAAGTTTCCTTAAAAGGTCGTAATCGTGGATGTCACAAACGGGACCTCTCGAAGAATACATAATATTATATTTTGTGTAGGGAAGCTTGCGGATAAGAAATGCAACTGAGCCTATAATTTTGCCATCGTCGTTTCTCTCGAGTGCAACCTCGTATTTCCAGTTTCCTTTAAGCTTTGCCCACTGGGGAGACTGCATAAAATGGCCCTTAGGATGATTTTTGAGGAATTCCTCATACTCAAAAAGGGTGTTATTTGTCAAAATTTCCAATTTATTTTCCTCCGCACTTAGTTTCTTTTTTGTCTAAATAATCGCAGATAACTGCGGCTTCGTTGAAGTAGTGCTTGACGCCTTCTATTTCTTGATACATTTCGTGACCCTTGCCTGCTATAAGAATAATATCGCCCGGCTGTGCATTGTCAATGGCATAGTGAATTGCTTCTACGCGGTCAGTGATTGCAATGTATTTTCCGCTTGTTTTGTTAATTCCGACAAGAATATCACTTATGATATCCTCGGGCTTTTCAAAACGTGCGTTATCAGAGGTTAGAATACTGAAATCAGCATATTTTCCAGAAATTTCTCCCATTTCATACCGACGCATTTTGGGTCTGTTTCCGCCGCAACCGAAAAGACAAACAATTCTTGTTGGATTATACTGTCTTATGGTTTTGAGGATTGTTTCAAGGCTAACAGCGTTGTGAGCGTAGTCAATAACAATAGAATAATCCTTTGTGTCGCCAACAAGCTCCATTCTGCCTTTGACAAAGATGTTTGAGAGGGCAGATGATATGATTTTTGTGTCGATTCCAAGCTCAAGAGCAACTGAAATAACTGCAAGACAGTTGTAAACGGTAAATTCGCCCGGTACATTTGCTTTAATGGGGAAAGTTTTCTCTTTGGTTGTGCAGTCAAACTGCACACCAAGAGTTTTTCCCTCGCGATAAAGTGAAATGTTTTTTGCAGAAATGCTGGTTTCTGACTTTAATCCAAATGTTTTTATGGGGCAAAGTGCATTTTTAACTATTTCATCAAAATGCTTGTCGTCTTTATTTCCAATTCCAACTTTTGTCTGATTCCATAAAAGAGCCTTGCAGGAAAGATAATGCTCAAAGCTGTCGTGCTCGCCCTTTCCGATATGGTCGGGGGAGAGGTTTGTGAAAACTCCGATGTCATAGGTGATGCCGTAAACCCTGTGCATCATAAGACCC
>JAZRHT010000019.1:0-2080 GCA_045644905.1 Oscillospiraceae bacterium | reverse complement strand
AGATTTTTTTACTGGTCAAGCGGACTGGCTATGTTAGGATATTCCCTGTGCAAAGTCCGATCGATTTATTGGTTTTTCAGCAATCACTAGCTTCGTGTTTACCGAAACAAGAATCGGATTAACTGCATTTACCGATGAATTCAGCCGTTTTTCTTGGACAATAAACGATTAGAAAATTTATTCAATAGAAATAAAAGGTTTATAAATTGTTCACGAACTTGCGATATAATTTAAGCATCAAAACAGTCAGGAGATGAACAAATTGTCGCAAAATAGGATTCTTGTAGTTGACGATGACAAAAATATATGCGAGCTTTTACGTCTTTATCTTGAAAAAGAGGGCTTTGAGGTTGTCTTGGCATTTGATGGTGCAGATGGGCTTTCAAAATTCACAAAAGAAAATCCCGATTTGATCCTGCTTGATATTATGATGCCTAATATGGATGGCTGGCAGGTCTGCCGTGAAATCCGCAAAACCTCGCAGTGCCCCATTATTATGCTTTCTGCCAAAGGCGAAACCATTGATAAGGTTCTTGGACTTGAGCTTGGAGCTGATGACTACGTTGTAAAGCCCTTTGATTCCAAAGAGGTTGTTGCAAGAATTAAGGCCATCCTTCGCCGTGCCTCTAAGGACGTTGAGTCTGATGCTTCCAACAAGAAAATTGTTACATTTAATAAGCTTTCTATAAACCTTGAGAGCTATGAGTTAAAGGTTGATGGAGTTGCCATCGACACACCGCCCAAGGAACTTGTGCTTCTTTTCCACCTTGCAAGCAACCCCAACAGAGTTTACACACGCGACCAGCTTCTTGACGAGGTGTGGGGCTTTGAGTATTATGGCGACTCAAGAACTGTTGACGTTCACGTAAAACGCCTTAGAGAAAAGCTTGAGGGCACCTGCGATGATTGGAGCCTTAAAACCGTATGGGGAGTAGGCTATAAATTTGAAGTAAAAGGAAACGAGTAGGGCAGTATGAAAAAAAGCCTGTTTGCAAAGTACTTTACGGTTTGCTCGGTTATAATACTCTCGAGCCTTATATTTTTGGGAATGATATTCACGGTTCTTGTTTCTCGTTATTTAATCACGGAGCGCCGAGAAATGCTCTCTCAGAATGTTGGCAAGGCTGTTTCGTTTACGTCTTACAGCTACGATGCCAACAACGGACTTTACCTTGAAAAAAGAGTGCTTGAGCAGTTTTACAGTTCGATTTCCGACGTTTCGAACTGCGTTGTGTTTTTAACTGATAACGATGGAAGTACACTGATATGCACTGATAGTGAAAGCTGCACACATATGCTGAAAAGTGTTCCCGAGTCCGTTCTCAATATCATTGATAACAGTGGCGAATATGAGGAATACGGCAAATTTTCAGGTACCTATGATAAATTTAACTATACTGTTGGCAGAGCAGTAGTTTCGGGCAGAGGAACAAAGATAGGTTATATATTTGCATCAACACCCGCACAGATAATTAGTGCTCTGCTTTCGGATATTGTTAAGATATTTCTTATCGCTGCAATTTTTGCACTTCTGCTTTCGAGCATAGTTATATATATTTTTACAAGTATTCTCGCTCGTCCGTTAAGGCAGATGAGTGCGGCGGCAAAATCGTTTGGTAGGGGAGATTTTACAGCGAGAATTTCCTATCACAGCATGGATGAGGTAGGAGAGCTTGCGCTTTCGTTTAACCAGATGGCTGACTCACTTTCTGAGCTCGAAACTATGAGGAAGAATTTTATTGCCAATGTTTCGCACGAGCTAAAAACACCAATGACCTCAATCGGCGGCTTTATAGACGGAATTTTAGATGGAACAATCCCAAAAGACCGGCAAAGCCATTATCTTAAGATTGTTTCTGACGAGGTTGTAAGACTCTCGCGTCTTGTCAAAGCGATGCTTAATGTTGCGAAAATTGAAGCAGGAGATACAACCTTAAATATAGCTCCCTTTAACATCAGTGACACGATATTTACAACCCTCTTCAGCTTTGAAAAGGTTATTGAGGATAAGAATATTGATGTTAAAGGCCTCTCCGAAATGGAAAAGATAATGGTACTCGGTGATAAGGACCTTGTGCAT
>JAZRHT010000018.1:0-8971 GCA_045644905.1 Oscillospiraceae bacterium | reverse complement strand
AAAACTTTGCGAATACGACCTACTGCTCCGTGAAGACGAAAGTGTATCGCGTGAGTTTTTAGACCATATTTTTGCTCTTGAAAATATAGTTGTAACTCCTGTTATGGAATCTATAAGTAACCAAGCGCTAATCTCTGCCGCCGCACAAAACTTAGGTGTTACCATTATGCCCGAAGCATTACTCACCCGTCAGCTGAGTAACGGTGAACTTCGCAAAATAACCGTTTCAGACTACGAATTCACACGAAACTCCTACCTTATCCACCACAAAGACAAATCCTTCGGCACTGTTAAAAAAGAAATTTTTGATTTTTGCTATAAAAACTATAAACAGAAGCAAAACTAAAAAGAAGATACAAAAGAGGCACACTCCACAAGGAAGTGTGCCTCATTTATATTATATGTAACAAAAGAAATTGGGAGAAACCTCCTTACGAAGTGTCTCCCAAGGCTCTCTTTTTTGTTTTTTATACTGAAATTTACTTTCTGATTTTGTCCCAAATTCTCATAACTGCGCTGTAAGGAACGATTTTCGCAAGGAAACGGTGTCCGTTATTCTGAAGACCCAAAACAGCGATATCGCTTCCCTTTTTAGCCTTTTTGAGCGCCTTTAAAACCATTTCCTCGGCGGTTCTCATACCGGTGTATTTAGTAACCTCTTTTTTCTCGCCGCCGTTTGTGGCAACGTCGAAAAAGGGAGTTTTTGTCCAGCCGGGGCAAACTGCGGTAACAGTTATTTTGCGGTCGCGAAGCTCGTAGTTAAGCGCACGGGAATAGTTTAAAAGGAAAACCTTGGTTGCGGCATAAACGTTAAGATAGGGAATAGGATGGAAGCCCGCAATCGATGCAACCTGCAGAATGCGTGCGCCCGCCTGCATATAGGGAAGTGAATATTCTGTAAGCGCAACGGGGGCACGGGAGTTTAAATCTATCATCGAGAGAGCATCGGCAACGGGGATATCATCATATCTTCCGAACTTTCCAAAGCCCGAGCAGTTTATAAGCACACGAACGTCGGGTTTTTCTTCCTCTAAAAGATTTTTAAAAGCATCATAGCTTTCGTATTTTGTAAGGTCAAGCGAAATTGCACGTGCAGGATTTTTAAGCTTCTCTGCAAGTTCCTTTAGCTTTTCCTCGCGGCGAGCGATAAGCCAGATTTCGTCAAACTCCTCCTGCTTATCTAAATTTATGGCAAATTCCCAGCCAATTCCTGAGCTTGCGCCTGTTATGATTGCAATCTTTTTCATAATTTTACATCCTTTCAATCCCTCCACCAACGCTCCGCGTCGGTCTCCCTCCCTTTAGGCAAGGGAGGCTAAAGGGGAAATTATGTTATTTGAGCATTTCTGCGGCGGCAGCCTTGAGTTCTGCGCATTTCGCCTCTGCTTTCTCGTTAGTGTCGGCAACAACTGTATAGTAGAATTTAATCTTAGGCTCCGTGCCCGAGGGCCTTACAATAAGAGCACAGTTGTTTTGAAGATTAAACTGCAAAACGTTGGACGAGGGAAGGTTGATTTCGGTTTGATTTCCGCTTGCGTCGGTCGTTAGCGATGTTTTATAGTCGCTTGTCGAAAGAACTTTAAGTCCGCCAATTTCACGGGGAGCATTTGCACGAAGAGAAGCCATAATATCGGCCATCTTCTGCATGCCTGCGGCGCCCTCGAACGAAAAGCTGTCAACGGCGTGGTGATAAACGCCGAATTTATTTTCGATTTCAGCAAAAACATCTAAAAGACCCTTGCCCTGCTTTTGATAATAGCTTGCCATTTCGACAATGAGCATAGAGGCCACAACAGCGTCCTTATCTCGAACATAGCTTCCCGAAAGGTAGCCGTAGCTTTCCTCGTAGCCTAAAACAAAGCGGTTTTCCTCGCCCTTTTCCTCTAAAAGACGAATCTGCTCGCCGATATACTTAAAGCCGGTAAGAACGTTTCGCATTTCGATGCCGTAGCTTTCAGCAACTCTTTCTGCAAGAGCGGTTGTAAGAATGGACTTAACGGCAACGGGGCTCTTAGGCATTTTGCCCTTTTCACTGAGCGCAGTTGCGATGTAGTTTAAGAGAAGAACACCGACGGCATTTCCGCTCATTAATTTAAGAGCGCCGTTTTTATCGCGAACTGCGATTCCAACTCGGTCGGCGTCGGGGTCGGTTGCAACCAAAAGGTCAGCGCCCACTTTTTCGCAGAGCTCAATACCAAGCTTTAAGGCTTCTCTGATTTCGGGGTTGGGATAGGGGCAGGTTGTGAAATTGCCGTCGGGGTTTTCCTGCTCAGGCACAACCGTGATATTATCTGCACCCATTCTATTTAAAATCTTGCGGACAGGCTCGTTGCCTGTGCCGTTTAAAGGAGTGTAAACAATATGGAAATTAGCGCCGCTGAAGGCCTCGGGGCAAATAGAACGAGAAGCAACACAGTCATAGTAAGCCTCAAATGTGCTTTCGGGGACATACTCAATAATGCCTTTTTCAATAGCCTCTTCAAAGGTAAATTCACATTTAGCACCGAAAATATCGGTGTTTTCGGCAAATTTTAAAACCTCTGCCGAATCCTGTTCATTCATCTGGCAGCCATCGGGCCCGTAAGCCTTGTAGCCATTGTAGGCGGCAGGATTGTGGCTTGCAGTTATCATAATTCCCGCATCGCACTTATGCTCGCGAACGCAGAAGGACAAAACGGGGGTTGGCATAAGGCGGTTTGTAATGTAAACCTTAATTCCGTTAGAAGCTAAAACTCTTGCAGCCTCTTTCGCAAAAAGGTCGGATTTAATTCTCGAGGCGTAAGAAATAGCAACGGGGGGATTTTCTTTTTTAGCCTTTAACATATCCGCCATTCCCTGAGTTGCACGGCGGACAGTGTAGATGTTCATTCTGTTTGTGCCTGCGCCGATAATTCCGCGAAGTCCCGCAGTGCCAAATGAAAGGTCGGTGTAAAAGCGGTCAAATATAGCGTCATTGTCGCCTTTGATTTCATTAAGTTCGCATTTGAGGTCGTTATCTTCTAAGTCATAAGAGAGCCAGTTTTCAAATCTGTTAAGTTCGTTTTGCATTTATAAAACCTCCTATGTGTGTATACTATAATGATAACGCAATCAAGAAAAAAAGTCAATGAGCCTATATGGATGAATGTTGTCGATTTACCTTTAAAATTATTCCGTTTTTCTAACTATTGCAAGATTGCGAAAAAAATGGTATGATATAAATAGGAGGCGATACTATGCTCACATTAAATGAAGCTAACGAAATTTTTACTTCTTCGCTCAAGGAAGAGCTTTTAAATAACGGCTATTTTTTAAAGGATGGAGTCTTCAGAAAAATAAGAAAGGAACGCCTTTTTATTATAGAGGCGAGCCTTGAGATTACAGACGAAAACAGACTCTCGCCCGTAGTTAAGGTTGCTGAGGTCAAGGTCAAACAGAAAAAGGACGGCTCATACCGCACAAAAAGCGGAATACTTGACGACGAAATGACCTACGAGCTTGCTAAAAATGAAAAAAATGCTTTTTATAAAAAGCTAAGACACCTTAAAGACCTTTCCTTGAACGAATACGAAATTACGCAGGACGAGGTTTTAAAGATTGCAAACTCATGTTTTGTTGCGCAAAACGTTTGCGAAAACAGAGCAATCCCCCGAGATTACAAGGAGCTTATGAAAAATGACGTTCCTTTTGAAAAGGCGGCAGGTATTGCGGCGGCTTCGGCGCTCTATCTGTTTGTGGTTTTGACGGTTCTAATCGGTCTTGTGTCGGGAGCCCTGGTATGGATTATTTTAGGATATTCGAAATTTTGGGGACTTTTTACCGTGCCCTATTTCTATCTCGTAACCACAGCTATTTCGGCGATCTACGGATTCATTTCACTAAACAAAATCCGAATGGGCAGATTTTAGAATAAGGTTTTTAAATTAGTAAAATATATTACTAAAAGGAGTGAAAAATGTGGCAGTAAGGCTCAATGAAGATAAAGAGGTTGTTAAAAAAATCAAGGAAGGCTTAAAGGCAAAGGGCGGATATTGCCCTTGCAGACTTCCCAAAACTGAGGAATTCAAATGCATTTGCAAGGAATTTCGCGAGCAGATTGCCGACCCCGATTTTGAGGGCTACTGTCACTGTCTCTTGTATTATAAATCTAAAGATTGAGAGGTAAAAAACTATGGCACTTTTAAACATCACAGCAGATAATTTCAAGAGCGAGGTTTTAGAAAGCGAGAAAACCGTTCTTTTGGATTTTTGGGCAACCTGGTGCGGACCTTGTCAGATGATCGCCCCCGTTATCCACGAAATTGCGGATGAGAGAGCCGATATCACAGTCGGCAAGGTGAATGTTGACGAGCAGCCTGGGCTCGCACAGGCCTTTGGTATCGTAAGTATTCCCACCCTCGTTGTAGTTAAGGACGGAAAAACCATCGCGCAGGCTTCGGGCGTTCGCCCCAAGGACGCTATCCTCAAAATGCTCGAGGAATAACTTAGTCAAACAAAAAGCGGCTGTCGTTTAGACAGCCGCTTTTTTATCCTGAGTATATCTCTAAAACTATTTTTCCTTTACTTTCAGCAAGGCTTTTAAATTTTGCTGCACCGCCTACAATATACTTAACATAGGTTACAACATAATCGCTATTTTTTATCATCCATTCGTTTCGCTTTGATATTGCAAATCGTGGCGGCACGCTTTCAAGTCCGTCGGGGAAAATTGTGTCGGAGTAATCATAAAAATCGAGTTCTTTTTTCTCTCGCGGCATATAAGCCAAAACAACGGAATAATCTATCTGCGGATATGACTTCTTTATGAGCCTTAAATTTTTCCTCACCATGTAATCAAATTGCCCGTTGTTTCCAACATAAAAGCCTGTGACGTTCTTGTTTTCAATTAAATCAACAATTACTTCAAGTAATTTCGGCTCAATCTCTTTTCCCGCATCTCTGTGCCCGAAAAATGTGCAAGTCATAGAATCCTCCATAAACTATATGGGGATTATATCCCCTTAATATTTATGATTATAACCCCCATAATAAAGTGTGTCAAGGAGGGGTTATATGATTAAATTCGATAAACTTTGGGACACAATGGCTAAAAAGGGGTTTTCCACATATACTTTGCGTGAAAAATGTGGTATCGACAGTAAAACCGTGCGCAGACTTAAAGCAAACGAAAATATTGAAACCAAAACATTAGATAAACTATGCATCGCCCTTGATTGCAAAATTGAGGATATTGCGGAATTTATAAAGGAATAATGTTTATTAGAAATTGAAACTAAATAAACATAAATTAAAAGCGGCTGTCTAAACGACAGCCGCTTTTTGTTTGACCTTTTTAAAGTAATAAAGGAACAATGCCGACTCCGCAATGCCGGTTACAAGCTGGGAGATAGGCCAGATTACAACAAGCATAAGATAGGTCGGGCAGAGGGGGAATATGAAATAGACCCAGATAATTCTGAAAACGCAAATTCCGAAAATCGCGGCGACCATGGGGGCAAGCGAATATCCCATTCCGCGAACTACCGAAAGGCTGCTCTCGTAAAGTCCGTGAACGAAAACTGTAAGCGAAACTAAAATAAGTCTTGACTCGGCAAGAGGAATTACAGCCGCATCGTCGGTGAAAATGTTTAAAAGCGGTATTCTGAAGATTACCACGAAAAGTCCTGCTGCGAGTCCGACCGACATACTCATACCGCCGCCGACAAAGAACAGCTTTTTAAGGCGACCTATAAGTCCTGCGCCGACGTTTTGTCCTGCGAACACCAAAACCGCCTGCGACATTGCGGTAAGGGCGGTGTAGATAAGGTTTTCGATACCGGTGCAGGCCGAGTTTGAGGCTATGTAGTCGGTTCCGAGCTTATTAAACTGCACCTGCATAACCAAGTTTGCAACCGAGAAAAGCGCCGCCTGAAGACCCGTCGGAACTCCTATTTTTAAAACCGCCGAGGCGGATTTTCCCACAAGCCTTGCTTCCTTGAAGCTGAAGTAATAGGCCTGATGCGTTTTTAAAAGCACGAGCCAGACTAAAATCGCGGGGACAAACTGCGAAACAACAGTTGCAACTGCGATTCCTGCAACACCCATTTTGAAAACGATGACAAACACAAAGTTAAGAACAAAATTAAGAACGGTTGAAATACCGAGGAAAATAAACGGGCTTCTATTATCACCGACCGAACGCAAAATTGCCGCTCCGAAGTTATAGATAAGAAGGGCGGGAATTCCTGCAAATAAGATTCGCAGATACAAAACGGCGGTGCTGAGAATTTCATCGGGAGTGCCGAGGAACTTTAGCGCATACGGGGCGCCAAAAATGCCTAAAACCGCAATCGAAGTGCCTAAAATCACGCTAAGCAGAGCAGAGGTGTGAACGGTGTCGGACATTTCATCCCACTTGTTTCCGCCAAATTCCTGCGCTATACAGACGCCGACGCCCGCCGAAAGACCGACAATGATATTCACGATAAGATTGTAAAAGGTGGTTGTTGCGCCGACTGCGGCAAGCGCCTCTTTTCCGCAGTACTGACCTGCCGCCATAACGTCGGCGGCATTGTAGAGCACCTGCATGATGCTGGTTGCAATAAGCGGCAGAGAGAAAAACAGAAGGTTTTTAACCATCGAGCCGCCGAGCATATCTACTTTAAAAATATCTCTTTTCATTTTTCATTCTCCGATTATATCTTTGATAACCTCTCCTGCCAAAATCAGTCCTGCAACGTTGGGCACGAATGAAATACTGGATGGCGTTCTTTTATCCTCGCCCAAGGGAGTGCGAGGGGCTTCCTTGGAATATACAACCTTTAGCTTTTTAATGCCTCTTTTAGATAGCTCGCGGCGCATAACTCGAGCGAGCGGACAGACCGAGGTTTTAGAAATGTCGCTAACCTCAAAGGCGGTAGCATCGAGCTTGTTGCCGGTTCCCATACAGCTTATTATGGGCACCGAGCACTCGTTTGCCTTTACTATAAGCTCAATTTTTGCGCTAACCATATCGACGGCATCAATTATATAATCATACTGCGTCAAATCAAATTCGCTCGAATTTTCGGGCGTGTAAAAAATCGGAAATTCCGACACAACTATGTCAGGATTTATGCTTTTAGCGCGAACTTTTGCAGCCGAGGTTTTAAGAGTGCCGGTTGTTTCTTCGGTGGCAAGTAGCTGTCGGTTTCTGTTACTTAGGTTAACCCTGTCGCCGTCAAAAACTGCGATGTGGCCGACTCCTGCACGCAAGAGACCCTCGAGCGCTGCGCCTCCGACTCCGCCAAGGCCGAAAAGGGCAACGGATGATTTTCTGAGCTTATCGGTCGCATCCTGGCCGATAAGTCTGTTTTGTCTATCGAAAATATTTTCGCTCAGGTCCTTCACACCCTCTCGCATAAAAGCTTAAATTTTTGATAACACTTTAATTAAATGATTTGCAGAAGGAAGGGTTTTTAATGAAAAGAAGCACAAAAATATTCTTTAAATCCTTCGTCTGCGCGCTACTCTCGTTTGCGCTTGTGTCCTCTTTCTTCATTCTATCACAAAGCGGCGCAAATGCAAGGGAAAATTCGTCTTATTCTTCGTCAAATTTGCGCTTCACCCCAAAACAAACCGATAAATTCACCATTTTGCTGACTATTTCTAAGGACAATGCCGATTTTCCACACGCGATTTTCCTAATAAGCCTTAATGCCTTGGAGGGAAAGGTGCGTGTTCTGAGGCTTCCCGAGGTGAGCGTTTTGTCAAGTGGTGGTGAAAATAAGATCATTTTAAAGGAATGCTTTCAAAAAAACGGCGAGATGTCGGCAACGAAGGCGATCTCAAATTTTTTTGGCATAGAGGTTTCTCGGTATATTTCCTTTACAAACCAAAGCTTTGTTTCGCTGATTGATCTTTTTGAGCCGTGTGTCCTCGACGTCACCGAGGATATAAGCGAGGTTGATCGAAAAAACGATATTTATATAAAAATTGACAGAGGTAGGAGACTTATCAGCGGCTCGCTTATGCTTGATATTTTCGCCTATAAAAAATGGAAGGGCGGAGCTACCGAGAAATTTTCAAAGAGCGCAGATGCCCTATCTGCCTTTTTCTCCCAAAACGGCGCCGACCTACTGCGAGCGAGGCAGTTTATCCTCTCAAACGCAAAAACAAATCTTTCGGCGCTCGATTTCGAAAACCGCCAAGAGCTTATTTCCTATCTCTTTTCTCTTTCCAATACTGTAGAGAGTGTTAAAGTTCACGGGGAGTATCAGCTTGAAGACACGCAGTTTGCCCTCTCAACCAACACAAAGACAAAAATAGCCGCCCTATTTTAAGGATGGCAGTTATTTTTTCTGCGAATGCTTGATTTTGCGAGCACAAATGATATAATCAAAGTAACAACTGCAGTTTGGGGTGGTTTTATGAAAATCAGTATTTTGGGAGATATAATGTGCGAGCCCTCGGTATTAAAAGGGGCAAAAACCAAAGGCGGATATGATTTTAACCCGATGTTTAAAAAGGTTGCGCCGCTTCTTTCACAGGCCGATTACGTTATCGCCAATTTTGAATCTCCGCTCGCAGGCGAGGCTGCGGGATACACCCATTCATATTACGTTTTCAATGCGCCCGATGAGTATGCTGAGGCTGTTAAAAATGCAGGTATAGACCTTGTTTCAACCGCCAACAACCACACCTTTGATAGAGGAATGGCTGGTTTAATCCGAACCCTCGAGGTTCTTGATAAATGCGGCGTCTCGCATACGGGAACTTACGCGCCAAAAACCGAGCGCAAGGGCGCACACTATTTTGAAATAGGCACGACACGTTTTGCCGTCGTTGCCTATACATACTCAACCAACTGGGACGATGGCGAAAACGACCCGAGGGACGTTATCTGCGAGGGGCAGTACGAGGGCACGGTTAATCTGCTCTTAAACCAAAAAGCAAGCGTTTATCTGCCGGGTGTATGGCGCGGCGATGATAAAATCGACAAGCTCATTAAAAAATGGGTTCCCGACGAGGAAAA
>JAZRHT010000017.1:0-4685 GCA_045644905.1 Oscillospiraceae bacterium | reverse complement strand
TAACGAATATCCATACATAGTTAAGTACAACGAAAACGCTAATGCTTGGATTGTTCACGGTACCCTTCTAACTTTCCTTAATGGAGGCGTAGCTTCGGTAGCCATAGATAAAGATACTGGCGAAATTTTGATGCTGATTCATACGAAGTAAATAACTTGCTAATGCTACAAGAAAAAAACGAGAGCTGATTTTTAGCCCTCGTTTTTTGCTTTTTGGAGGCTTTGTATTTTTGCTTTTTTCTGCAAAATGCTACAAATTTCAAAAAAACTTTGTAAAATGTCAAAAATTTATCAAAAAACTTCGATTTAGATATTTCTTTTTGAAAAACGATGTGCTATAATGTATCTGTGACTTTATGTCCATTAGAAACTATGGAGGTAATTTATATGGCAAACACGATTTGCAAGGTTCCTTTTCAGGGCACTCCTGAGCAGGAAGCACAGCTCAAAAAAATCATCTCCGAACTTAAAGACGAGAGAGGCTGCCTGATGCCTGTTATGCAGAAAGCACAGGATATTTACGGCTACCTTCCCATCGAGGTTCAGGAAATGATTGCAGAAGGTCTTAACATCCCTCTCGAAGAGGTTTACGGTGTTGCAACCTTCTACGCACAGTTCGCACTCAACCCCAAGGGCAAGTACAGAATTTCTGTATGCCTCGGAACTGCCTGCTACGTTAAGGGCGCAGGTGACATTTTTGACAAGTTCGCTGAGAAGCTCGGCATCGGAAACGGTGAATGCACCGCTGACGCTAAATTCTCACTCGAAGCTTGCCGCTGCATCGGTGCTTGCGGTCTTGCTCCCGTTCTCACTGTTAACGATGAGGTTTACGGAAGACTTACTGCTGACGATGTTGACGACATTCTCGCAAAATACAAGGACTAATTTGTATTTTAAGAAAAGGACATTATTCGTATGAAGATCAGCACTATTAAGGACCTTTTAGAAGCCGATGTTATTTGCAACGAGGAAAATTTAGGCAAGCATGTCTATTCCGCTTGCGGAAGCGATATGATGAGCGACGTCCTGGCCTTCGTTAAGGATCAGGCAGTACTGCTTACAGGTCTTGTCAACTCGCAGGTTATCAGAACCGCCGAGATGATGGATATGGTTTGCATAGTTTTTGTCCGCTCAAAAATGCCTACCCCCGAAATGATAGAGCTTGCCCGCGAGAGCGGAATAGTTCTATTGGCTACAACAAGAAGGATGTACGAGGCCTGCGGTATTCTTTACAGCGGCGGCCTTGTAGGTACAAGTCTGCATGTCTGAGTCTTTAACCTTTAAATTTGCGGTTGACGGAAGTGACTTTACATCGGCAGGTCAGGCTTCGGTCAGTGTTAAGAAAAATCTGCGTCAGTTAGGGCTTTCGCCCGAAATTATCCGCAGAGTTTCTATCGCAATGTACGAAGGCGAAATTAATATGGTTATTCACGCAGGCGGCGGCGAGGCTATCGTAACCGTCAGCGAAGAGGCGGTAACCATAAGGCTTATTGATAACGGTCCCGGAATTAAGGATATTGAAAAGGCTATGCAGGAGGGCTTCTCCACTGCGACCGACAATGTCCGCTCGCTCGGATTTGGAGCGGGAATGGGTCTGCCCAATATGAAAAGATATACCGACGCTATGGAAATTCATTCCGAGGTCGGAGTTGGAACAGACATTACAATGAGGGTCGATATTAAATAATTTCGGCAGGTGTGGTTTTATGAATACATACAAACATTCGGTATATCTCGATGTTTCGAAATGTAACGGCTGCACAACCTGTCTGCGCCGCTGTCCCACAGAGGCAATCAGAATCAGGAATAACCACGCCGTTATTAACGAAGAAAGATGTATCGATTGCGGCGAATGTATCCGCGTTTGTCCTAATAAGGCTAAAAAAGCCAAATGCGCAAGCCTTCGCGAAATGGATGGCTTTAAGTATACGGTTGCACTGCCTGCACCCACTCTTTATGGGCAGTTTGAAAATTTAGACGATGTCGATTATGTTCTTGACGGACTTTTAAAGCTCGGCTTTGACGATGTTTTTGAGGTTTCTGCGGCGGCGGAATTAGTTTCTGCCTACACAAGAAACTATCTTAAAGAAAACAAGGTAGAAAAGCCTGCGATAAGTTCGGCTTGTCCGGTGGTTTTAAGGCTGATAGGGCTACGATTTCCCACACTTTCGGACCACATAATTCACATGCTTCCTCCAATGGAGGTTGCCGCCCGCATTGCAAGGGACAAGGCTCTCAGTGAGCATCCCGAGCTTAAACGCGAGGACATCGGAATTTTCTTCATCTCCCCTTGTCCTGCAAAAGCAAGCTATGTAAATAACGGCTTTGCGGATTATAAGAGCGAGGTTGACGTAGTGGTGTCGATAAGCGATATTTATTTTTCGCTCCTTGGCGCTATGAGCAGCACGTCTGACATTCCGTCACTTTCCAAATCGGGAGTTATCGGAATTGGCTGGGCCAGCAGTGGCGGAGAGGCAACCGCGATATTTAACGAGAAATATCTCGCGGCGGACGGCATTGACAACGTTATTCACGTGCTTGACCAAATTGAGCACGAGAGCATACCCGATCTTGACTTTGTCGAATTAAACGCCTGCACGGGCGGTTGTGTCGGCGGAGTTATGACGGTGCAAAACCCCTTTATCGCAAAGGCAAGGCTGAGAGGTCTTAAGAGATATCTGCCCGTTTCGCAGAATTTCCTGCCCGACGATATGAAGGATAAGGTTGACGAAAAGTATTTGTTTGAAAACCTGCCCGAATATCAGCCTATTTCAAAGCTAAGCGATAATATGGCAGAGTCGATGCGCATGATGGCAAAAGCCCGAGAGCTTATGGAAAAGCTTCCCGGTATTGACTGTGGCAGCTGCGGAGCTCCAAATTGCCGTGCATTTGCAACAGACGTAGTTAAAAACTGTGCACAATTTGATGAGTGTCCTATTTTAAAATACAAAAGCAAGGTCGGTGAAACAGATGACGGTGAGTAAGCTGTGTGAAAAAACAGGTCTTACTGCTATTTCTCTGCCCGAGGGCGATAGGGAAATAAAGGGCGTCTACTGTGGTGACCTACTTAGCTGGGTAATGGGCAAGGCCGAAGTTGGCAACGCCTGGATTACCATTATGAGCAATATCAATGTCATAGCGGTGGCATCGCTTTGCGATGTGTCCTGCGTTATTTTAGCAGAGGGCGTAAAGCTTGATGCGGACGCAGAAAAAGCCGCAAAAGACAAGGATATAAATATTTTATCGTCGGATAAAAGCAGTTATGAAGTAGCAGTTATGCTAAGTGATGCGCTATGAGGTATTATTACGACCTGCATATTCACTCCTGCCTTTCCCCCTGCGGCGATAGGGACTCTACTCCCGATAGCATCGCAGGAATGGGCGAAATTAACGGACTTCATATAATGGCTCTGACCGACCACAACTCTTGCAAAAACTGTCCCGCGTTCTTTAAAGCCTGCGAGCGTCACGGTATCGTGGCTGTTGCAGGAATGGAAATAACAACAGCGGAGGATATTCACGTTGTATGTCTCTTTGAAACCCTGGAAGACGCCGAGAGGTTCGATGAAGAAGTTTCAAAACGGCGAATTTTCTATAAAAACCGAAAAGACATATTCGGCGAGCAGCTCATTTTAAATGAGTTTGACGAGGTTATCGGCGAGGAGGAAAACCTCCTTATCAATGCAACGACCATCTCGCTCGACGAACTGCCCGAGCTTGTAGCTCGTTTTTCGGGAATATGCTATCCTGCGCATATTGACAAGCAGTCAAACAGCGTTATAGCGGTGCTCGGAGCGTTTCCGGAAAGCCCCGAGTTTAGATTCGCAGAACTTCACAACAGAGAACTCAAAGACGACTTAGAAAGGGTTACAAACATTCCTCAGAGCCGATTTATTGTAAGCTCGGATGCGCATTATCTTTGGGATATTAAAGAACAAACGGATTATATCGAGCTCGACGGCGAGACACTCTCTGCCGACGAGGTTAGAAAAAAGCTTTTTGCCTATCTGAGAGGTGCGAAATGAAAGAATTATCCTTAAATATTCTCGACATCGCCGAAAACTCAGTTAAGGCAGGCGCAACTTTAACCGAAATCCTGATAGACGAGAGTGACGAAAAAGTTTCTATCGCAATTCGGGATAACGGCTGCGGAATGAACGAGGAAACTGTTCAGGCCGCTCAAAACCCTTTTTATACGACGCGAACAACAAGGAGCGTCGGTCTCGGAATTCCGCTTTTCAAAATGCAAGCGGAGCAGACGGGTGGAGATTTCACCCTCACTTCAAAGCATATTTCGGAGTACCCCGACGACCACGGAACCTATATTTCAGCGTCTTTTTACAAAAATCATATTGATTTTACCCCGTTGGGCGATGTGTGCGCAAGCATTACGACGCTCATTCACGGTCACCCCGACACAGATTTTCTGTTTAGTCACAAAACCGTGAATAATGAAGTTTCTCTTGATACGAGAGAGCTTCGCGAGGTGCTTGGGGACACACCGCTTAACACATTTGAAGTAATCAAATGGATTGAGGGATTTCTGCGAGAGCAGTATTCCGAAAACAATTAAATAGGGAAAGGAAGAACTCTATGAAATCATTAGCAGAACTTCGCGCCATCAAAGAAAAAATGAAGGACAAAGTTGTCATCCGTGAGGGCGGCGAGGAAATCCGTGTCGTTGT
>JAZRHT010000016.1:0-1921 GCA_045644905.1 Oscillospiraceae bacterium | reverse complement strand
TGATGCCAAGGTTACAGACCTTTTAACCTTTATTCCCCTTTCCAATTCGCCTGCAGAATGGGCAGAAGAAATCCTCTCAAAATGCGAAAACTTAGAAAGACCAGACACCCTTTTAGAGATAACCGATGCCGGCTACAACATCGATACACAAATAGATTCCCTACAAAACTTTTTTGAAACGGAAGCGACGATATGAAAAAATATCTGTTAACCGAAATACCCCATAATACATTAAACGCAGGGTATAAAGCCAAGAATGATATACGCACAGTATTAAAATATGAGGGTTTTTCTGCAGTTGATGTGAGCGAAAGCTTTAAATTCGACAAAATTCCCGAGTATTTTAAGCTAATTAAAAATCTGCTCTCGCTCGAAAAAGGCGCAGAGCTTATAATCCAGTGGCCGATTTATAGCTTTTTTAACTCAAAATTTATGCCGCTTTTTCTCTCGGTTTTGGAGAAAAAGGAGTTTAAAATTATTCTCGTAATTCACGATTTGGAGTCGGTCAGATTTGCGAGCGACGAAAAATCAGCAGAGCTTGAAAAGAAAATCTTAGACCTTTCGCAGAAGATTATCGTACACAACGATTCTATGAAAGTCTTTCTCTGCGAGCGCTTTGGCATCGGCGCCAAGAAGCTCGTTTCACTCGGCATCTTTGACTATCTCTGCGACGAGGTTTTAAGAGAGCGAAATCTTAATGACGGGGTTTGCCTTGCAGGAAATTTAGACCCCAATAAGTCGGGATACATCTACCGCTTAGGCTCGCTCGAGGCGGTCAGCCTCAATATTTACGGCGGAAACTTTGACGAAAAGAGTGCCTCTAAATCCATAAACTACAAAGGCTCATTTCAGCCGCACGAGCTTCCCCAAAATTTAGAGGGAGCCTTTGGGCTTGTCTGGGACGGAAACAGCGCAGACACCTGCGAGGGCATAACTGGGCAGTATCTTAAAATAAACAATCCGCACAAAACCTCGCTTTACTTAGCATCGGGTCTGCCGGTTATAATCTGGAATGAGGCGGCGCTCAGTCCCTTCATTGAGAAAAATCATCTTGGCTTTAGCGTTTCGAACCTCTCTGAAATCAAAGAAAAGCTCGACGCTATGACGCAGGAAGATTACACCATTATGCTTTCAAACGTTAAGAAAATCGGAGCGCATTTAAGGCGCGGCTCTTTTATAAAGGGCGCGGCCCAAAAATGCGAGGAGGAAATAGTGTGAAAAGCAAAAAACAGATAATTACAACCGTTTTGGAATATGCGCTTATGCTTAGTGCCGTTCTCTACTCAGGTATGTGGGCGCAGTTTACGGGAGCGCTGAGCAACACCTTTTCGAGAGTTTTTATTCTCATTCTCGGTGCGCTTTTGTGCATAAACTTTGGAAAAATCACCGCACGCGGCGTTTACAAAACCGCGGCAGTGGTGCTTTTCCTTGCGGTTTTTCTGTTTTTTACACGCTATAATTTTATAAGAACACTTCTCTACCTCATAATTCCCTTCGCTCTGTGCTTTCTCTATTTCAGCACAAAGAAAACGGGCGAGGAAAAGAGCCGCTTTTTCCTTTATCTTTCGGATATTATAGTTGTTTTTTCGGCTATCTCGATTGTGCTTTACCTCTTTGGAACAATTTTAAATTTCATTCCCGAAACCTCTGCCGTCAGAGTTTGGTGGGCGGAGGAGGAAAGGGTTATTTCCCATTATTTCCACCTTCTTTACGAGGCGCAGGATATTGAGCTTTTCGGCTTTAAATTTATGAGAAACTGCTCGATTTTCCCCGAGGCGCCCGCTTTTGCCGCTTTTATTGCGGTGTCCTTTGGCGCTGAATTGTTTCTTCGCAAAAAGGCTTCGCCCTACAGAATTATTGTTCTCATTCTTGCAACTCTTACAAGCTTTTCGGCAAAGGCAATCCTGCTCGTGTGCGCCGC
>JAZRHT010000015.1:0-2672 GCA_045644905.1 Oscillospiraceae bacterium | reverse complement strand
ATATCGCAAAGGGGATAATTGCTCTCTAAAAACTCTCTGAGAGCTTCGTTTTCGCATTCTGTGACCGACGCGCCCGAAAATACGATGATAACGTCCTTTTCGCATTCGTCGGTTACCGATTTTATGGTCGATTTTGCACATTCGAGCTTGTCGTCTGTGCAAACCTTGATAGTCTTATTCTCGATGCCGATGTATTTTCCCTTTTCTATCTCGACGCCGTCCATATTGGTATCACGGGTTGCGGTTGTAACATATGCGGTTGTAACGTTTTGTTTGGCCTCCTGCATACTTTCTACAACGTCCTCAACACTATCACTCCAAATATCCATCATAGAAAGAGCCGAATAGCCCTCGACAATCGACTTTGTGTCGATAACTCGAACATCGGCGGACTTGTACATTTCTGCCGCCTGCTTTGCGGTTAAAATAATGTTGGAATTATTGGGAAGCACGATGATATATTCGGCATCAAAGCGGTCAAAAGCCTCTAAAAATGCGTCTACGCTGGGGTTGTTGGTTTGTCCGCCGTCAATAACTGCGTTTGCGCCGATGCTATAAAAATACTCGCACATGCCCTCTCCCGATGCGACGGTAACAATGGCATATTTAAGCTTTTCTTTGGGCTCGGCATTGTCTTTTTTCTCGATTTCGCTATGCTGAACCGACATATTTTCAATTTTAAGAGTTACAAACTCGCCGAAATTCCTTGCGTACTCAAGCACTTTTTCGGGAGTAAAGGTGTGAATATGTATTTTAACAACTCCCGAGTTTTCAACCGAAACGATTGAGTCGCCCATAGCCTTTAAAGGCTGTGTAAAGGCCTCTAAATCAAAGTCAGCAAGGTTTGTTTTGTAGTTCATAAGCTGAAGGATAAATTCGGTGCAGTAGCCGTATTCTAAGCGGCTGTCGGGACCGAAATTTATATTTGTCATATCCGCAGCAGCTCCGATTGTGCCGTCAAGTTCGGGCGTGTCCTCGACGTCCTCGCCATTTAGATAGGCGCAAATTCCCTCAAAAAAGCAAACTAAACCTGCGCCGCCGCTATCGACAACTCCTGCCTCTTTTAAAACGGGCAGAAGGTCGGGGGTTTTGGCAAGGGATTTTTTCATTTCATTAAGGAGCGCAGTCGTTCCGCTTCTAAAATCCTCGTACTTTTCGGCGTTTTGGGAGAGAAACTCCGCCGCTTCTCTGATAACTGTGAGTATTGTTCCCTCGGTGGGCACAGTTATAGCCTTGTAGGAATCCTCTTTGGCGCAATTAAAAGCTGCGGCAAAATCGGAAAACACAATTTTGTCCTTGCCCTTAAAGCCTCTGTTAAGACCACTTATAAACTGCGAGAAAATAACTCCCGAATTGCCTCTTGCCGAAAGCAGAACGGCACGGGAAAGTCTTTCTAAATACTCAGTTACACTGAGCTCATCGTCGCTTACCGCGGCAAGACCGCCGCCGAAGGTTTTAACCATATTAAGACCCGTATCCCCGTCGGGAACGGGGAAAACGTTAAGGTCATTTATGGCGGTCATATTCTTTTTAAGATTACGATAGCCGTTTTCAAAAAGCGCGTGAAGGGCAATCGCATCAAAAACTTCTTGCATTTATTCCTGTCCTCCTATGGTAACCTCTCTACCGAATGTGAATGCAATAACTGTTCCGGGGCCGACAGATGCGCCAACGATAGGTCCGATAACCCCGATATGTACTCTCTTAAAGGGCGCGATTTCTAAAATTGCATCGCGAAGTGCCTCGATATCCTCTAAACAGTCGGCGTGAGAGAGATAAAGGTCCTCGTAAACGCCGTTTGCGGCATTTTTGATATCCTCGGCAATAGCAATTCTTGCATTATGAATTCCCTTTGCCTTTTTGTAGGCGTAGTTCTGTCCGTAAATATCCGAAATGATGATGGGCTTAACTCCGAAAAGGTTTCCAAAGAAAGCCTTTGAAGCCTTAACTCTGCCTGCACGGCGCAGATATTCGAGCGAAGCGACTGTTCCGCACTGATTAACGCAAAGGCGAATGCTCTCTATATATTTTGCGGTTTCCTCTGCCTCTTTGCCCTCGCTTCTCATTTCACTTGCGCGCATTAAGAGATAGCCTTGTCCGAGCGAGGAAATAAGCGAATCTATGCAGAAAATTTTGGCCTCGGGGTTCTCTGTCATAATTTCCTCGGCAACTAATTTAGCGGTGTTAACCGAGCTCGAGAGAGCCGAAGAGCAGGCGATATAAACAACGTCCTTGCCGCTGTCTACCGCCTCTTTAAACTTGTCGAAATATACGTTCTTAGGCACCTGAGTTGTAAAAACCCTCTTGCCCGAGCGCAGAAGGTCATAGTATTCTTTAACCGAATGGTTTTCCCAGTCAAGCGATGCGACATACTCAACCTCGTCGATAACGTAGTTCATAGCGACGTAGTCAATACCGTATTTTTCTCTTGTTTCGCGACCAAGATCGCAAACGGAATCTGCAATGATAACAAAATCTCTCATTTTGGTTTCCTCCTATTCCTTTGCCTTCTGGCTGTTTATAATATCGAGCATGATAGCTTTTTCTTTTTCGCAGTTTTCGCTGATTTCAGCGCCTAAATAGAATGCGGCGCAAAGTCCCGGTCCGATTGACGAGCCGCAGGACATTCCGACGTGGTTTATAATAATCTCTTTAGGATTAAATTCTTTTCT
>JAZRHT010000014.1:0-12016 GCA_045644905.1 Oscillospiraceae bacterium | reverse complement strand
GATTATAAGCTGTCTGTGTTTTTCTACTGCGGATTTATACTTTTGCATAGTTTTGCCTCCGTTGTATGTTATGGATTCAGTATAGCACCGCACTTTTGAAATTGCAATAAATATCGAAAATAACTATAACGGAAGGTTTTTGCAGGACTGTTTTTCGTATGCGTAATTGCCCTCTTAGGGTTCAAGTCCCTACATATCATAAAAAATAACAGGCACCCAAAAGGGTGCCTATTATTTTGGTGCGGATGAAGGGACTTGAACCCACACGGTATTGCTACCACTAGAACCTGAATCTAGCGCGTCTGCCGATTCCGCCACATCCGCATATTAATTTTCTTCGTTTTGGCTTTTTCTTTCATTGCGTCCGTTCGGGCAGCCGCGCCCGCGCGACTCTTGCGGTGCCCGAAAAATTTTCGCTTTTCGCTCAATTTTTCGACCGCTGCGCCATTTCGTCCTTCGCTTTTTCTCGCACCGCGAGCGCTCGGACAAAATGCTGCCGATTCCGCCACATCCGCAAATATCTGCCTTTGACAGCACGTAGAATTATAGCATAGCAAAGGCGGGGTGTCAAGGGGGTTTTAATATTTTCTGCGCAGGTTTACGCCGATTACAGCGCCAACGAGCGAAGGCACAAAAGTTGCGAGCGCTTTCAAAAGCATAGTTGCCCCTGCGCTTTCATCGGGCACGAAAAAACCTGCCGCTAAAACTACCGCAAGCATTATGGCTCCCGTCAGCACGCCGACAAGAAGTCCCTGACGCTTATGAATCTTGCCCGCAATAAGCGAGCCTACAAAAGAGGAAAGGCCGATTATCGCCATAGAAATAGGGGTTACAACCCTATGGGGAAGGTCACCTACCGACACTACGAGCGCCGCAATAAGAGAAAAAATGATACAAAGAACAAGCCCAACAAGCGCACCGATGCCGCTATCTCTCAGCATCTGCATACTCGGACTCAATTCATTTCTAACTCTACCTGCATTCCTCATACTAATTCCCCTTTAAGCAAAGATACAAAAAGCGCATAGAAAAAATCAATGCGCTTTTTTGTACAGTATATGCTTTTACTAAGGCTAAAATAACTTAAACTCTAAAATTTAAGCGTCGTGAACAGTGTTGTTCTGAGCAACTGCCCAACGAGCAATTCTAACCTTGCTTCTATCGCTACCGGTTTCGATAACGAGGGTGTCTTCCTTAAGGCTAACAACGATACCGATGATACCGCCGGTGGTGATAACCTCGTCGCCAATCTGAAGACCGCTTCTCATATCCTGAATCTCTTTATCCTTTTTCTTCTGAGGACGAATCATAAAGAAATAAAGAATTGCGAACATAATAACCATAGGAAGAAGCATTCCTAAGGTTCCCATAAGGCCGCCGCCTGCAGGAGCAGAAGAAGTGTTTTTTGCTGCTTCAAGTAAAAAATCCATTTTATTGTACCTCCAAATAAAGTAAATTTATTATACACAAAAGCCCTGCAATATGCAAGCCTTTTATTTAAAACAAACTGTGAACTTATATTCTCTTGCCTAAAATGTCAAAATATTTCTCGTAAAACTCGTCGAATCTATCTTCGTCAAGTGCGTCACGAATCTGCTTCATTAAATTATTATAGAAATACAGATTGTGCGTTACTGCAAGGCGCATACCGAGCATCTCTTTTGCCTTAAAAAGATGGCGGATATATGCCCTGCTATGCTTTCTGCAAGTGGGACAGTTGCAATCGGGGTCGATGGGCAGCTCGTCCGACTCGTATTTTGCGTTCATAATGTTCATTGTGCCCCTCATTGTGAAAAGATGTCCGTGACGGGCATCGCGCGAGGGCATAACGCAGTCAAAGAGGTCAACTCCAAGTCTTACTGCCTCTAATATATTCTGCGGAGTGCCGACGCCCATAAGATACCTGATTTTGTCTTTAGGCATATGCGGTTCTACCGCCGAAATAACTCTATACATTTCTTCAGCCGTTTCGCCGACGGCGAGTCCGCCGATTGCATATCCGTCTAAATCGAGCTTTGCAATTTCCTTCATATGCTCGACTCTAAGGTCATCATAAGTGCAGCCCTGATTTATGCCGAAAAGAAGCTGGTTCTTATTGATGGTGTCGGGGAGCTTTTTTAGCCTTTCCATTTCATCCTTGCAACGCATAAGCCAACGGGTTGTACGCTTGCAGGAAGCCTTAGCGTAGTCATAGGGTGCAGGGTTTTCAACGCATTCGTCAAAGGCCATAGCAATAGTCGAGCCTAAGTTCGACTGAATTCTCATGCTTTCCTCGGGACCCATAAAAATGGGGTGACCGTCGAGATGAGAGCGGAAATAAACGCCCTCTTCTTCAATTCGTCTAAGCTTGGAAAGGGAAAAAACCTGAAATCCGCCGCTATCGGTTAAAATCGGGCCGTCCCAGCCTGTAAACTTATGAAGTCCACCGAGCTTTCTAACGAGCGCATCGGTGGGGCGCAGGTGCAGGTGATAGGTGTTGCAAAGCTGAACCTGACAGTCAATGTCCTTAAGGTCGTATGCCGAAAGAGCGCCCTTGATTGCGCCTTGAGTTGCAACGTTCATAAAGGCAGGGGTCTGTACTGTGCCGTGAACAGTTTTAAACTCGCCTCGTCTGGCTCTGCCTTGTGTTTTTTTAAGCTTGTACATAATTTCTCCTACTAAAAAAGAGTTTCGGTTGTAATCTTATCGTAGTATTTATACTCGGTTACCTTAAATTCTTCCATCTGCTTTTCCACCACCAAACCGAATAAATACTCGGCGTAGTACTGCTCCATAGTGAGTGTATTATAGCCGTCGGGGGAAACTCCATTTTTGATAAAATGCTCGTCTACGTTTGGGAGGCGGCAGATGATGGCATAGGAATTATTTGCATATAAAACCTTTGTATACTCGCCAACTTTGAGGGCCTTAGCATCAATACCGAAGGCGTTTGAAACACTCGCAGGCTTAAAATAACCCAAAAGTGCCTTTTCGTACTCCTCGTCGCTTCTATATTCCTTCATAACCTCTAAGAAAGGCTTGCCGGACTCAAGCTTATCATAGGCGGCGTTTATCTTTTTTTCCGCCTCCTTCTTATTCTTGGCTACAACGTCTTGCGGAAGGTCGTTTCCCTTTTCATCCTTATTTTCTATCGCAAAATATATATCAACGTAGCGACAGAAATCCTCGTTGCATTTTTTAAGAGCATCGGCCTGAGTGAAGAGAATTTTGTGTTTATTTTTATCTGTGCCGATAAAGTCCGAGAGAATATACTCACTGAGCGTATTGGTTTCAAGAATCGCCTTGTAAACCTCGTCGGTAAGGAAATTTTCGGCCAAAAGAGCTCTGTAATCCTTGGCACTGCCCGCACTGTTAAAGGTTTCCTTCATTGTGCTTACGATTGCCTCGTTATGCTCCTTTGTAAGCTTAATGTCGTATTTATCTGCAATTGCCTGCGTAGCGCACATAAGCTTAATCTGCTCAAGAGTTTTGTTCTTTAAAGCATCTAAATTTTCTTTCTTTGCAAAGTCAGTATTAGGCACCTCGTCAAGCATAGCCTGCTTAATGGTTAAAAACCAGTAACGGTACATATCATACGAAACGTCGATATCTCCTATCTTTAAAACGCTTTGCACCTTTACGTCTTTTCCGTCTATTTTAAGGCTTCCGCCGCCAGTCTTAGCGCCGCAGGAGCAGAAAATGCAAAGGGCAAGGGTTAGTGCAGCTAATATTTTAAGTAAGTTCTTTTTCATTTTGTTTCCCCTTTAATCTTAAATTTCGCCAAGGCTTAAGGCTTTAAGATATGCGTTTATAAAGCCATCCAGATCGCCGTCCATAACCGCGTCAATGTTGCCCATTTCAAAGCCTGTGCGGTGGTCTTTTGCGAGGGTGTAAGGCATAAATACGTAGGATCTAATCTGCGATCCCCAAGCGATGTCCTTCTGAACGCCCTTGATGTCCTCAATCTTTTCAAGATGCTCTCGCTCCTTGATTTCCATAAGCTTAGAGCGGAGCATTTTCATAGCAACGTCTCTGTTCTGATGCTGACTTCTTTCGTTCTGACAAGCGACAATAATTCCCGTCGGAATATGTGTTATACGAACAGCCGATTCGGTTTTGTTAACGTGCTGTCCGCCCGCTCCGCTTGCTCTATATGTGTCAACCTTAAGGTCATCTTCAGAAATCTCAATCTCAACATCGTCGGTTATCTCGGGCATAACCTCGAGCGATGCAAACGAGGTGTGTCTTCTTCCCGACGAATCAAAGGGAGAAACACGAACAAGTCTATGAACGCCCGACTCGGATTTTAAAAATCCATAGGCATTTGTTCCCTCAATGAGAATCGAAGCACTCTTAATGCCGGCCTCGTCACCGTCCAGCATATCGAGAGTTTTAACCTTAAAGCTATGTCTCTCTGCCCAGCGCACGAACATACGGTAAAGCATAAGCGCCCAGTCCTGCGCTTCTGTTCCGCCTGCGCCGGCGTGCAGAGTTAAAATGGCGTTGTTTGCGTCATATTCGCCGCTGAGGAGTGTTTCGAGCTTTAATGCCTCGTATGCGGCATTAAGACCCTCAAAGCCTTCTTTGGCGTCAGGGTAAAGTGAATCGTCATCATCCTCGATTGCGATTTCAAGAATGGTCTGCACATCGTCAAACTTCTCGCAAAGATCGTTATATCTTGCTATTTTGCCCTTTATATCACTAATCTGTTTTAAGACTACCTTTGAATTTTCGGTGTCATTCCAAAAGCCGTTGTCGGCGGTTTTTTCTTCGAGAGTATTAAGCTCCTCTGTAAGCTTCTCTATGCCACAGGCTTCATACATTTCCTTAACCTTGGGCTCCATAGCTTCAAGAGAAAGTCTTAATTCGTCAAGTTCAAGCATATTTTTGGTTCCTTTCGCAAAACATAAGGGTAGTTTATATTATCACATACATTTTTTATTATATGATATAATCTACCCAAAGTAAAGGAAAATGAGTAAATTTAATTGTAAAAAAGTTGTAAAAATGTAGTGATTTGATGTGAAATAGACTTGACATTTGCATAGAAATCGTATATCATAATAAGGCTGACATATATGCCGCTGTGGCGGAACAGGCAGACGCAAGGGACTTAAAATCCCTCGGTGGCAACACCGTACCGGTTCGACCCCGGTCAGCGGCACCAAAAATCCCTTGAACTTGTGTTCAAGGGATTTTTACTTATTACCTCTTACCTATTCACTCTTACTTTACATAAAACACAGTGAGGAGGCTTAAATTTATGGATATCAACAGTTGGCTAAACGATTTTTCTAAAGCGCTAAGCAGTACCTTCAAAGAGCGTGTTTGGTTTGTGGGCTTGCAGGGAAGCTATGCGAGAAATGAAGCTACTGAAAACAGCGACATTGACGTTGTTGTAATTCTCGATAAATTATCGGCTGAGGATATTAAAACCTACGATTCAATGTTAAACAATCTGCCATACAGAGAGCTTGTCTGCGGTTTTATTTCGGGCAAGGATGAAATTTTAAATTGGGAACCCTCCGACCTTTTTCAGTTTTATAATGACACAAAGTCTATCAAGGGAAGCCTCGACGAAATACTCGAGCTTTTAGACAGCAACGCTGTTAATAGGGCCATTAAAATCGGAGTCTGCAATATCTATCACGGCTGCGTGCACAATATGCTGCACGATAAAAGTAATGAGCTTCTCATATCTCTTTATAAATCGGCTTGTTTTACTGTCAGGGCAATCTGTTTTGCGCAAACAGGAAAATACATAAGTAAGCAAAAAGATTTGCTCTCTATCTGCGAGACTGAGGAAAAGACGATTGTTGACACTTACATAAAGCTTAAAGGCGGCGGCGAAACTCGGTTTGAGGAAATGTCGCAGGTGTTATTTAATTGGTCAAAGAATTGGATTTCTAAGGCAATATAGCTACTATTTTGCCTCCACTTAGCTTTGCTATATATTTTTGAAAAATCACTTGCAACTTTTTTTTATTGTGCTATAATACATAAGGATAACCATTTACTCACTTTTTGATACCAAAATAAATACATCACAAGGAGTTTTCAAGATGGCTTATATCGACCGCGCTTCCGCTATGAGAGATATTGCGCCTCTATTTGATATTGAGGGCGTTCCCTCTGAAATTGACCGCTTAGGAAACGGACATATTAACGATACCTTTCTCCTTAAAACAAATGACGGAGATAAGGATCATCTTTATGTTCTTCAGCGCATAAACAGTAACGTTTTTAAAGATCCCGATGCTGTTATGAGTAATATCTGGAACGTTACAGAGCACATCTCCAAAAAGCTCGAAACCTTAGAAGGTGAGCACGAGCGCTCTGTTATGAGATTTATAAGAACAAAAAATGGTGAGAGCCATCATTCAACAGATGACGGCGCATTCTTCAGAATGTATAAATATATCGGCGACTCCATTTCTCTCGACCTGCCCAAAACCCGAGAGGATTTCTATGAGAGCGCAGTTGCATTCGGCCAGTTCCAGAGAATGCTTTCCGATTTTAACGCCGACAAACTAAACGAAACCATTGCAAACTTCCATAACACTCCTGACCGCTTTAACAAATTCCTTAAAGCAATCGAGGAAAACAAGAGCGGCAGAAAAGACACTGCACTTTCTGAAATTGACTTTGTTTTAAAGAGAAAAGAATTTACAAGTGTTCTTATGGATGCGCTTGAAAAGGGCGAAATCCCCCTGCGAGTTACCCATAACGACACCAAGATGAACAATGTTCTTCTCGATGCCGAAACAAGAAAACAGGTTTGCGTTATTGACCTTGATACAATTATGCCCGGTCTTTCGGTTAACGACTTTGGCGATTCCATTCGTTTTGGAGCTTCAACCGCCGCTGAAGACGAAAAGGATTTAGACAAGGTTCATTTTGACATTTCGCTCTTTGAGGTTTATCTCAAGGGCTTCCTTAAAGGCTGCGGCGGACAATTAACCGCTAATGAAATCGAGCTTTTGCCCGAGGGCGCAAAGATGATGACCTTAGAATGCGGAATGAGATTTTTAACCGACTATCTTGACGGCGATACATATTTCCGCACACACTACGACGAGCACAACTTAGTGCGCTGCCGCACACAGTTTAAGCTTGTTTCCGAAATGGAAGAAAAATGGGACGAAATGAAGGCACTTGTGCGCAAATACAAGTAAAAAACACCCCGAGGATATAATCCTCGGGGATTTGTTATTTTTGGGCTATAGCTTTTATAAGCTCAACCTCTCCCTTAACTGTGTAATAAAAAAGGTCCGGGAGCGTTATTTCCCTTTCATAATCGGGGTCAGACTCGTTTACGACATCAGGGAATTTTCCGCTGTAAATTTCGTAGTCCTTAAGAATTTGCCTTAAATCCTCAATTCCATAAAACCCGTTTTCAGAAATTTCGGGCACGATGCCCGAGAGGATATTCACTGCAAATTCAGCACAAGTGTAACAGTTTTTAATAAACACCCTGTGCGAAATTATCGAGGTTGCCGCCGAAAACATATTATAGTGACAGCTTTTGGACTTCGCGAGCATTTTTATCTGCTCTTTTGTTTCGAGAAACTCGTTTTCGGTTATTGGCAGAGCGCAGACGAATATGTCGGCTATTTTACCGTTATTCTTATATCTTGCAGGAGTTTCTCTTACAAATCCGCCATACAAGGGAGCATTTTTATAGTGGCGCGCAAATGAATACAGGGTTTTGAGCTCAGGGTCAAAGGAGATGGAAACGTGATTATATTTTTCACGGGTTACACTTCTTATCATACTGCCCATTTTAAGCGGTGTTGCCGAAAATACAACATACAAGAGCCTATTTTTCACGCGACATTTCCCCTTTCCTATCTTAATTTTATCATAATTTCCGTTTTTTAGCAATAGTGTTGACCGCACTCATTTAATTTGTTATAATTTAAAGGTAATATACATCGCAGAAGGGCGGGGAAAATATGCAGAATATTAAGGCACAAAAATGTCTGCTCTGTCCCCGAAAATGCTCTGTCGATAGAAGTGTATCGCACGGATTTTGCGGAGTTAGTGATAAAATAAAGGTGGCAAGAGCTTCTCTTCATTTATGGGAGGAGCCCTGCATAAGCGGTGAAAGAGGGGCAGGAACTGTCTTTTTCTCGGGCTGCAATCTTGCTTGTGTTTACTGTCAGAACAGTAAAATAAGTCTTGGCGGCTATGGAAAAGAAATCACGGCTCAAAGGCTCAGAGAAATATTTTTCGAGCTTATAGAAAAGGACGCGCACAACATAGAGCTTGTAACTCCGACGCATTTTATCACCCAAATCATAAAGGCGCTCACTCCCAAATTGCCCGTTCCCGTTATATACAACTGCGGCGGCTATGAGGATGTGGATTCGCTTAAAAAATTAGAAGGGCTTATTGACGTTTATATGCCCGATATGAAATATTCGATAGATTCCATCGCAGAAAAATACAGCAGAGCAAGTGACTACTGCGAGAAGAATTTAGCTGCTATAGAGGAAATGTATCGTCAGGTTGGCGACTGCGAATTTGATAAAAATGGGCTTATTAAAAAAGGCGTTGTGGTGCGGCATTTGATACTACCTAATAACGCGCTTAACACCAAGGGTGTTATTAAAAGCTTTGCCGAAATTTCAAAGGGCAAAAGGATGCTTTTTAGCCTTATGGCGCAATATACTCCCTGCGAAAATCTTGATAAAGAGAGGTTTACCGAGCTTTCGAAACCGATAAGTCAGAGAGAGCTTTTATCGGCTCAGAAATATTTAGAGAGATTTCCCGAAATCGAAGGCTATTTTCAGGAAATGACCTCGGCGAGCGAGAATTTTATCCCCGATTTTGACCTTTCGGGAATATAAAAAAAGAAGGCCCGAAGGCCTTCTTCTTAAAAACTTAATAACCTCTATGATCAGAGAGGGAATCATCATAATAAACCCAATCTCTAACGCTGAGTTCGCGGAAATTTTCCTCGTCATCACGAACATAAACCTTCTCAATGCCTGCATTGATAATCATACGCTTACACATTGAGCAGGGCTCTGCACCCTTTGTGATTTCGCCTGAGGCAACCTCTTTTCCAACAAGGAACAGAGTGCTTCCGATCATGGCTTCACGGGGAGCATTTATGATAGCATTTGCCTCAGCGTGAACCGAGCGGCAAAGCTCATATCTTTCGCCGGGGGCGATATTAAGCTGTTGTCTTATACAGGTTCCAACGTCGCAGCAGTTTTTTCTGCCACGGGGAGCGCCGACATAACCCGTTGAAATAATTTGGTCATTCTTAACTATAATGGCGCCGAAATTTCTGCGAAGGCAGGTTCCTCTGCCGAGGACAGCCTCTGCGATATCGAGGTAATAATTAACCTTATCTCTTCTCATAAAAATCCCCTTTCGGTCTTTATATCTACATTCTACTTTAAAATACTACTTATTGCAACAGTTTTTTATTTATAGGAGAAAAAAATATGGAGCTTTCAAACATAAACCACATAAAAGCCCTGCTTGCCCGCCACGGATTTCATTTTTCCAAGGCGATGGGGCAAAACTTCATAATCGATTCAAGTGTTTGTCCGAGAATGGCAGATGCCTGCGCAGGCGATGGCGACTATGGAGTTATCGAAATTGGACCCGGAATCGGCGTTCTTACCAAAGAGGTTTCAAAGGTAGCCAAAAAGGTTGTTGCCATCGAGCTCGACAAAAGGCTCATCCCCATTTTAAAGGAAACCCTCTCTGACTGCGACAACGTTGAGGTTATAAATGCCGATGCGATGAAATTAGACTTAGCTGCGCTTATAAAAGAGAAATTTGCAGGGCTTAAGGTTGCTGTTTGCGCTAACCTTCCCTACTATATTACCTCGCCTATTATTATGGGGCTTTTAGAGGCAAGGCTTCCTCTTGAAAACATAACCGTTATGGTTCAGAAGGAGGCGGCAGAAAGGCTTTGCGCCGCTCCCGGCGACAGAGAATGCGGCGCAGTTTCGGCGGCAGTTAGCTTTTACAGTGAGCCCGCAATTTTATTTGGGGTTGACAGAGACTGCTTCCTGCCCGCTCCCAAGGTTGATTCGGCGGTTATTTCTTTAAAGCTCAGAAGCGAGCCTCCTATCAAGGTTGAGGACGAAAAGCATTTCTTTAAGTGCGTCAAGGCGGCGTTTTCTCAGCGCAGAAAAACAGTTGTAAACTCTGTTTCTGCAACTCTTTCACTAAACAAGCAGGAGCTTACCTCCGCATTAGAGGAGAAAGGCATTTCTCCCCTCGCTCGAGCCGAGGCACTGACTATGGACGACCTCTGCGCACTCTCCGTGGCAGTTTTTTCTCTGAAAAATAGAAAATAATGGCATATGTGATAAAATATTTTAGTAAAATTTTTTTAAATATGTCGATTTTTCTATATAGACATATTAAATTTTATATGTTAAAATATATATGAAATGTTTCTGCATGAGAGACATGCAGATAAAAAAGAGCGAAAAACAGTGAAAAAGGCGGGCTGTTTTTGAGCGCTACATATTTCCGCCATTATATAAGAAACGGGGTAGAAACTTATGAATTTGCACGGTAAGGACATCAAAATTTTTGCAGGCAACTCAATTCCCGGAGTAGCAGAGCAGATTGCTGCTCACTTAGGTCTTCCTATGGGAAAATCCGAGGTTAAAACCTTCTCCGACGGAGAAATTTCGGTTTCGATTAACGAATCTGTCCGTGGTTCTGACGTTTTCATCATTCAGTCCACAACCTCTCCTGTTAACGACAATCTGATGGAAGTTCTCATTATGCTCGATGCATTCAAGAGAGCATCCGCCGGCCGCGTTACCGCAGTTATTCCCTATTTTGGTTATGCTCGTCAGGATAGAAAGGCTAAGGCTCGTGATCCCATCTCGGCAAAGCTTGTTGCTGATCTTCTTACCGCCGCAGGCGCAGACAGAGTTCTCACCATGGACCTGCATGCTCCTCAAATTCAAGGTTTCTTTAATATACCTGTGGACAACCTTTTAGGTGTGCCCATTCTCGCTCCCTTCTTCTGTGACTACTTTAAGGAGAGCCACGAAGAGTTCGTTGTTGTTTCGCCTGACCTCGGCTCTGTTACCAGAGCTAGAAACTTTGCCGCTAAGTTTGACGCTCCTCTTGCCATTGTTGACAAGCGCCGTCAGAAAGCAAACGTTTCCGAGGTTATGAATATCATCGGTGACGTTCGCGGCAAGAGAGTTATTCTCGTTGACGATATGATTGACACCGCAGGCACCCTCTGCAACAGTGCAAAGGCTATCGTTGAGGTTGGTGGCGCAAAAGAGGTTTATGCCTGCGCTACACACGGTGTTCTCTCCGGACCTGCAATCGAGAGAATTCAGGAAAGCCCCATCAAAGAGCTTATCATCCTCGACACAATCAAACTCCCCGAAGAAAAGAAAATCGACAAGATCAAGACCATCCCCGTTGCCCCCGTTTTTGCTGAGGCAATCGAGCGAATTTACGAGGACAAGCCCGTTTCTCCTCTCTTCGCTTAAACAATAATTTAAAGTCTACTACCATTGCCCAAGCATTTAGCCTCACAGCCGAATGTTTGGGCTTTTGGATATCTACATTTTGGAGTTGGAAAAATGTTTTTCAAAAACAAATCGGGTCCTATCGATGCAATAATAGTTGGCCTTGGAAACCCCGGCGCTAAATATACCGTTACAAGGCACAACGTTGGCTTTAACGCCATTGACCATATTGCTGACAAGCTTTCGGTTTCTATAAACAAGCTGAAATTCGAGGGACTTTATGCTCAGACCAAAATCGGCGACACAAGAGTGCTTCTTTTAAAACCGCAGACCTATATGAACGAGAGTGGAAAAAGTCTAATTCAGTTCGCAAAATTTTACAAGGTTGCGCCCGAGAATATCATTGTTATTTTTGACGACGTCAGCTTAGATGTCGGAAAAATGCGTATTCGCAAAAAAGGCTCGGCAGGCGGTCACAACGGAATAAAGAGCATTATTTCTCATCTTTCGAGCGAGAATTTCCCGAAAGTTAAAATCGGCGTTGGACAAAAGCCGCACCCCGA
>JAZRHT010000013.1:0-2257 GCA_045644905.1 Oscillospiraceae bacterium | reverse complement strand
TTGAGCTGAATTTTCTAAAACAATGTCAACAAGACCATCCGAAAGTGCGCTGTCATAATAGGAAATTTCCGAGAAGGAAACGTTTTGCACTCTGTCGGTAACGCTCTTATCATAACCACCTTGCAGAATATAAACAACAAGATCGGCGCCGTTTTTGCGGAGCTTCTCGGCTTCGTCTTTTACAAGCTTGTTTAAGTCCTTGCCGCTTTTAAAGAAATAGCCCTCAAATTTGTCCGAGGTTATCTGAGCCTCGGGGGCGGGAATTGCCCCGATGACGCCTATCTTAAAGCCATCAATTTCAATAGCCGCCGAGGACTGTGTAAACTCTGCACGTTTACCCGTTTTTTCATCGTAAAGATTTATGCACAAAAGAGGAAATTCTGCGTTTTCGCTAAAGCCACCTATAAATTCTGCGCCCCTCTCGAAATCGAGAGCGCCAAGACCCATAGCGGAAAACTCCACCTTATTCATCCAACGTTGAATTTTACTTTCCTCGCCCATTTTGAGCATATCACCAGACGAGAGCAGAACGGCATTTTCGCTTTTCTCACGAACTGCGTTTATGTAGTCGGTTATTTCCTCGGAATCGACACTGCTCCTTGCAAGTCCGCCCAAGGCGTAAAGGTCAAAATACTCGAAAACCGAGCTGTAACACTTATCGCAGACGCCGTTATTATCGCCGTCCTTATGCTTTCTGCAAGGTCCGTCCGAGCAGGAGGTGAGAAATAGAAGCGATGAAATGAGGAGCGCCAATAAAATCGAGCTTATTTTTTTCATAGTCTAACCTTTCAATATGAATTTTAGAAGTCTATATTTAGTATAGATTTTAATTGAATTTACATTATTATACTACAAATTCGACACAATAACAAGGCTTAAAATTTTTGTCGACTTTTTTTGTAGAAAACACTAAAATATGCTTTACTTTTGTGGGCTTTTGGGGTATAATTTTTATTGTATAATATAGTAGATAACTGCGGGCAAATTTAATAAGAGTTAAGCAAAAAAATCCTTCCTGGCCTTGCCCGATTTATAGACACAGCATATTCTGACGCAACTTCTAAACTAAGAAAGAGAGCAGACTATGAACAGAAGCTTCCGCTTGTCCACGGCGCTCGATGTGGACGACCTTTTATTTGAATGCGTGCCCTATGCAATAAAGCTCGCAAACGAAAAATATAAGTTTGACCCTCCCCTTTCAATTCATGAGGTTGACCGTTGGGGCAAAACGGGAACTCGAGCCGACGTTATTTTCGAATTTATGGACGATCCCGAGTTCTTTAAAAATCAGCCTCCCATAAAGGGCGCCAAGGAGTTTGTTAAAAAGCTTTCTAAGCTTACCGAGATTTTTGTTACAACTGCGGTCTGGCCCGAGTATATGACAATTCGTTTTCAGAGAATTCTCTCTGAGTTCCCCGAGATACAGAAAGACCACATTCTCATAGGCTCGCGAAAGGACCTTATCGACGTTGACATTTTGTTTGACGATGGAATGCACAATATTCTAACCTCAAACGTTGCATATCCCATTTTAATGCGCCGCCCCTGGAATCAGCAGGCAACCGGCGTTATGGCGGTTAACACCTACGACGAGTTTCTAAAGCTCGTCGAGATTATTGCAGAAAGCTACAACGCAAAGCGCCAGCATCTGCAATTAAAGAAGCCCGGTATTGCCGTTTTGGTTGGGCCTTCGGGAAGCGGCAAAAATGAGATTGCAAGGCTTCTCTTGGATAAGTGTCCCAAATTTGAAAAGCTAATGAGCTACACTACCGACAAGGCCGCCGCAAGACGAGAGAGCGAAAACTACAATTACATCACCAAAAAAGCCTTTAGTAAAATGTCGGACGATGGAGAGTTTTTCGAGTCGACAACCTATGCGCATCATTTCTATGGTTCACGCAAAGAGGATGTTGAAAGAATTCTCGCAGACGGCAAGCACGTTCTTACGGTTATGGACATCTGCGGAGCGATGTCACTCAAAACACATTTTTCAAACGTTGTTACCATTTACGTTAAGCGTGGCAAAAAAGAGCTTGTTATGGACATTCTTTCAAAGGATTGTTCCGATGAGGACAAGGCAAACCGCCTTTTAGCAATCGGAGCCGAAGAAAAGAACGCTCAGGTTTGCGATTATACAGTTAATTTCGAAAGCGCAGAAAGCACGGCAGAGCAAATTATGCAGAGGCTCGATATCTAAGGGAGGAAAACGCTATGAATATAGAACTTCAAAAGGCCTCCTTCGGAAAGAGAATCATCG
>JAZRHT010000012.1:0-10618 GCA_045644905.1 Oscillospiraceae bacterium | reverse complement strand
GCCCGTCTGGAAGGAAAATCCGTCCTTTAAAAGTCCCGAAGCTTCGATAACCTTTGCGGCATACTGAGCCATAACAAGTCCAACGGGGTCACGGGTTATTTTGGTTGTTCCCGAAACGATTCCCTTAGGATCGCCTATCTGGTCAACGCTAACAACAAAGTCAACGTAGTTTTCTGCGATGGAAAAGTCCTGCATAGGATAGGGAACAAGATTGTCTGTAATAACAACAACCTTTTTAGCAAACATAGCATCCGCAAATGCGTAGCCAAGGCTTCCGCAGGCAGACTTGCCGTATTTACCCGAGCAGTTACCCATAGGGTCAGCAGTCGGAGCGGCAATAAATGCAACGTCGATAGGAGTTGCGCCTGAGGTAATGTCGGCAGGTCTGCCGCCGTGTGTTCTGAACTGAACGGGCTTATTTAAAATCCCCTGCGAAAATGCTCTTCCGAGCCCTGCCGAAATATAGTTTGCTTGCACCCCTGTAACAACACCGTTTTTGATGTGGTCAATAAGGGGAGCGTGCGCATCAAAAAGCGAGCTTGCGTTAACGTTTATATCGCGGATTCCAAGCTCTGCGATTTCGCTTAAAACCATATTGAGAACAAAGTCGCCGTTTCTAAGGTGGTGGTGGAAGGAAACGGTCATTCCGTCGCGAAGTCCCGAGAGCTTTACAGCCTCACGAATAGAAGATACAAGCTTATTCATAATTAGTCCCTCCTATCCATTCCGAGCGCTTTTGCCATAGAAATGGTGCGCTCTGCTCTTGCAACGATGGGTGCATCTATCATCTTGCCGTGAAGAGCGATAGCGCCCTTGCCCTGCGCTTTGGCAAGCGCAATAGCATCCATAACCTCGTAGGCATAGTCAATTTCTGCCAATGTCGGCGAGAAAACGCTGTTGATAACCTCAACGTGACGAGGCGAAATTGATGCCTTTCCTGTAAATCCGAGCGCTTTGGCAAGCTCGGCATCGGTGACAATTCCCTCGTCGTCATTAACGTCGGTAAAGGGTGTGTCATAAACGTCCACCCCTGCGGCTCTTGCGGCAACAACAAGGCGAGTTCTTGCGTACTCGATTTCACGTCCCTCTTTTGTGCGCTTGCACTGTAAGTCGGCGGTCAAATCCTCGGCTCCGAGGAAAAGAGCCTTAACTCTTTTGGTCGCTGAAGCGATGGCAAAAGAGTTCTCAACTCCGAGAGCGGTTTCGATAAGCGGCATAAGTCCAACAGTGCCGTTTTCTAAGCCAAGCTTAGCTTCAACCTCGCTCATATAAGCGTCGGCAAAAAGAACGTCCTCTCTGCTGCTTGTTTTAGGAAGCAGAATGAGGTCGGGCTTTTGTGGGAGAATGGCGTCGATATCAGCCTTGAAAAACTCGGTGTCAACCGAGTTTACTCTAACGATAAGCTCACAGCCGCTGAGGTCCATATATTTCATTGTGTTTCGAACTAAGATTCTCGCGGCATCCTTTTCTGCAGGGGAAACGGCATCTTCAAGGTCGAAGATAATGGCATCAGAGCCGAGGCAGTTTCCGTTTATAAGCATATTGGGGTTATTGCCGGGTAAAAAAAGCATACTGCGACGCATTATTTTGCCTCCTTTGCTCTCATAGCTGCGGTTTCAACTCTTGCACGGATAACGCATTCAAGTGCGCCTCTGTCAACAACTCGCACACTTGCCTTGTCAATGCCGCACTCGGCGAGAACCTCACGTGCTGCCTTCTCGATTTCTTCTCCAAACTGTCCCTTTACAACCGATTCAATTTCGACTAAAAGGCTCTCTGCGGGCGAAATTTCAACATAAGCATCGCTGGACTCTAAGGTGCCCGCCGATGCGCTTTTCAAAATTTCCATAATATTTGCTCCCTTTATATAAAAGATATAGTAACAATATAATGTTATTGTATAACACAATCCTAAAAAATGCAATTCTTTTTAGGGTTTTTCTAATTTTTCTTTGCATATTGAGAGAAATGTAGTATAATTAAAATAACAAAGAAAGGAAAAGGCAGTTATGGATATTGAAATTAGCTCGCGTTTGCGAGGCGAAAAACTGAATATCTGGCGCGACTTTCTAAAAAGTGCCGAGCTTGAGCCTTTGGAGAACGCCGAAAAAACCGTTCTTGTCTGGGATGAGGGCTCTCTTGTAGCTTGCGGCTGTTTAGAGGGAAACCTCTTAAAGTGCATCGCCGTATCCGAAGCCCGTCAGGGCGAGGGACTAACTGCAACGCTCTTGACCGCCCTTAAAAATGAGGCGTTCGGTAGCGGCCAGCGTCACCTTTTCCTCTACACCAAGCCCAAAAACGAGCTTATGTTTTCTTCGCTCTTTTTCTATAGCGTCGCCAAAACCGACAAGGTACTCTTAATGGAGGATAGAAAAAACGGCATAAATGAGTTTTTAGATAGCCTTGCTTGTGAAAAAACGCAGGGCAGCGTCGGCGCTTGCGTTATGAACTGCAATCCCTTTACTCTCGGCCACCGCTATCTTATAGAAACTGCGGCGAAAGAGGTCGATTTGCTTTACGTTTTCATTCTCTCTGAGGATAAGAGCCGCTTTTCTGCAGCTGACAGAATAGAAATGGCTCGCCTTGGCACAGCCGATTTGCCTAATGTTCGCATACTCCCGACGGGCGATTATCTCATTTCGTCCAAAACCTTCCCGACCTATTTCTTAAAGGATAGGGAAGCCGCCCCCAAGGCTCAATGCGAGCTTGATATCGAGATTTTCGCAAAATATTTTGCGCCTAAGTTTAATATAAGCCGCCGCTTTGTCGGCTCCGAGCCGCTCTCGCCCCTTACAAATATGTATAACGAGGCGCTACTTGAAAATCTGCCCAAAAAGAACATAGAGGTTACAGTTATAGATAGGCTCGAAAGGGACGCAAATCCTATTTCGGCAAGCGCATTTCGTAGCCTTTTAGAAAGCGGCAAACTTGACGAGGCAAAAGCCCTCGTCCCCCAAACGACCTTTGATTACATTCAGAAAAACAATCTCATATAGGAGGAAAAATTATGCAGGAACGTCAGGCTAACCACATTTTAAGCAGTTACTTTGCTCCCCGAGGTCATCAGAGAATGTATGCCCTCGGAATGCAGCTGGCTCAATTATACCTCTCGCCCTTTGATAAGCTCATCGGCATTATCGGCGAGGCAGGCTCGGGAAAGAGCGCCCTTCTCAGAGGTATGTTCCCCGGACTTGAGCTTACAAATGATGACGACGGCGTTTACGTTCGCCCCCTGCCCCTCTTAGAGCAGGATAAGGGATATTTCACTCCGCACACCTACCACGTTGACATCCGTTTTGAAAACGGCTTTACTCAAATGAGCGTTTTAGCCGACGCTGTAACCGAGGCTCTGCAAAACGGAAAACGTGTTATAGTCGAGCATTTTGACCTTCTCTATCCGCTTCTTGGCTTTAATGCCAATCTGCTTATCGGAGTCGGCGAGCAGGTGCTTATAGCAAGACCCACCATTTTCGGCCCCGAGCCGCAGGAAATTCGAGACACGGTTTACGAATCGCTTGCCTATCGTCTCATGGCGCACACCGCCGAGGACCTTTGCGAAACTCTAATGCCCCCCGAGGAAATGGAGCGCTGCGGTCACGGAGACGTAAAGCACGGCTTTGCCATAACCTTCCCCGACCATAAGCCCGATTTTGATATTGCCGAGCTCGAGCGCAAGGTAAACGAGCTTATTGCGGCAAACCTGCCCATAACCTACGCCGACAATCATCACATTTCGATAGATGGCAAGCCGCATTACTGCACAGGCCCGAGAATTCACGTGTCGCACACAGGGCAGATAGAGAATTTCCATCTCTTAAACCATTTTGTTTATGATAGGTTCAGTAAATGCTGGATGCTCATCGGCTGTGTTGGAAAAAATGCCGAAAAGAATCTAATGAAGCTCGACGAGCAGCAGATGAAACAGTCCGACCTTATTATGTAAAAAGTTAGGAGGAAAAATGGTGCAGGTAACGCTTAGTGAGATGCTCTCCTGCCGCGAAAGGCGAGCCGAAATGCAAAAGGATATGCTCAAAAAGTGCGCCCTGCCCGTCCTCTCCTTTACAATGAACATCGCAGGCCCAATTAAAACCTCGCCTCTTATCGAGCGGGGTTTTAATGAGGGTCTGTTTTTGCTTCTCTCAGAGATTGCCGAGGAAAAAATCCGCGAAAAAACTATCAGCTTCCTCAAAACGGGTCCCGAGGCCTTTTTCTCGGTCGATATGTCCGCCGCCGCATTAAAAGAAATATGCACCGAGATAGAGGAGAGAAACTCTCTCGGCCGCCTCTTTGATATGGACGTTACGGATATTAGCGGCGAGAAACTGTCGAGAGAAAATGAGCGCGGCTGTATCGTCTGCGGCAAAAAGGGCAGAGGCTGCGCCGCTCGCAGACTTCATAGCGCCGAGGAAATCTTTGCCGCCACAAACAAAATCTTATGCGAGCATTTTTTAAATGCCGATGCCGAGAAAATAGCTCTCATTGCAAAAAATAGCCTTATTGACGAGGTGTCGGTAACAGTTAAACCAGGGCTTGTCGATAGGTTTTCAAACGGAAGCCACACCGATATGTGCTTTGAAACCTTTGTAAAAAGCGCAGATGCCTTAGAGCCGTATTTTAAAGAATGCTTTTTGATAGGTCAACGCACCCAAACTCAGCCGCCCCATAGCGCATTTTTGCTTTTAAAAGAGGCGGGAATAAATGCCGAAAAAGAAATGTATAAGGCCACGAGCGGGGTCAACACCCATAAGGGCGCAATTTATTCATTGGGTCTTTTGTGCGGCGCTCTCGGCAGACTTTATAATGCCGAAAATCCTATGCCCGAAACCGAGCAAATTCTCTCTGCGGCATCAGAGCTTTGCAAAGAGGCCGTTAGCAAGGATTTAGAAAATGCCGAGGGCAAAACCGCAGGCGAAAAGCTCTATATAGAAATGAAAATCAAGGGAATTCGAGGTCAGGCGGCATCGGGCTTTCCCGATGTTAAAAATATTGCCCTGCCTACCTTTAAAAAGGCTCTCTCAGAGGGCAAAAATAAAAACGACGCCGCAATAATTTGTCTACTTAACCTTATCGCAAACGTCGAAGATACAAATCTTTATAAAAGAGGCGGCAAAGAGGGAGCAGAGTTTGCAAAGAAAAGCGCCCAAAGCCTTTTAAAAGAGGGAATTTGCAAGGAAAAGCTCATCGAAATGGATAGGGAATTTATAAGGAGAAATCTCTCCCCCGGCGGCAGCGCCGACCTTCTTGCCCTAACTCTATTTCTACATGGCCTAAAATAAAAAAGGCTTCCCCAAAGGGGAAACCTTAAATAAACTATTTATCGTCCGAGCGGTTTTTGTTTGCTATTTCGGCAACCTCGGGATATTTCGAAATAATATATGCGTAGCCGTTTTCCTTGTGAGGAACAAGACAGTTTGAGCAGTCCTTTATTCCGCCGTCGAGATAAACAAAATTGCCGCCGCACTTGTCCCCGAGGGCATAAAGCGGACAGTAACAGAAAAGGCAGTTGAAAAATTCACTGTCACAATCGTGGCAGGGGAAAAAGGCGCAGTCCTTGTTTTGAAAATAGGAAAAATTATTATCCATAAATTTACTCCTTAAACTTGGTAATTAAATTATATACCGCCATTTTAAATAAATCAAGACGAAAGGCAACTTAAAATGAAAATAGACGAAATTATCGCCCTTTCAAAAAACGAGGGCTTCGAGGCCGCTGTTTTAAATCCAAGCGACCTTGAATTTGATTTTACATATCGCAAATACTGCGAAGAGAACCTCTGCGGAAATTACGGCACAAGCCCTTACTGTCCGCCCCTATGCCCGAGTGCAGAAGAACTCAAAGACGAGGTTTTAAAGCACAAGAAAGTTCTCGTCTTAAAATCCACCCATAAAATTCCCGACCTTACCGACATTAAGTCAATCAAATCCGCACAAGAGGCGCACAATGCCGCCACTTTGCGCCTTATCAGTAAAATCCCAAATTTCAGCGGCGCTCTCGCCCTTTGCACCTGCGCCGATATAGAAATCCCAAAAAATATCACCGCCGCCTGCCTTTCTGCCTACTGCATAAACGTCTCGAAAATGGCAGAAAAGTGCAATATGCCCTACGCCTACAAAGACTCCCTCCTCCCCCTTTTCGGCTTCATAACCTTAGACTAACAAACACGCCTTAAATTTAAGGCGTGCTTTTCTACTACGCTTGACAAATCAGCGGTAGGCTTATAAAATATATACAATTTTAATAGATACATTTCAAAATAACAAGTTTATAATAAAGGAGTGGTTATAGTGATTGTAAATGGAAAAGTAGTTTTTCCCCATCAATGCCCCATTTGCAAAAAACACAATTTTACAGCGCCATTTGAAGATTGTCCAATTTGCAACTGGTGTAATGATGTTGTACAAGAAGAAAATCCCACTTGGTATGGGTGTGGGAATATAATGAGCTTTAACGAAGCAAAAGAAGCTTATAAAAATGGTAAAGAGATCATTTAATTTAAACAATAATTAAAACACCTAAGCGTGAGCTTGGGTGTTTTTTATAATTAAACCGAATATCCCCCTTTATTTTGGAAAGAATATGTAATGTAAAGGAGGAAGAAAAATGTTTAAACACGACAAGATGCTTTTTCATCCCGTAGAGGTTGAAAGACCTAATCCGCAGTATGCCGCGCTCCTTCAAGAGCAGCTCGGCGGCGGAAACGGCGAGCTCAAGGCGGCTATGCAGTATATGTCGCAGAGCTTCAGAATTAAAGACCCCGAAATCAAGGACCTTTTCCTCGATATTGCCGCTGAGGAGCTGAGCCACATGGAAATGGTGGCGCAGACTATAAACCTCTTAAACGGACACGACGTTGACGCACAAAAAGTTCCCTCGGGCGAAATTCAGTCGCACGTTATTCTTGGGCTCAATCCCGGACTTATCAACGCCTCGGGCTACTCTTGGACAAGCGATTACGTAACCGTGACGGGCGATTTGTGCGCCGATTTACTGAGCAACATCGCTTCCGAACAGCGAGCAAAGGTTGTTTATGAATATCTTTATAGGCAGATTGAGGACAAGAAGGTTCGTGAAACCATTGATTTCCTCTTAAACCGCGAGGAAGCGCATAATCAGATGTTCCGTGATGCCTTTAACAAGGTGCAGAATTCCGGCTCAAATCGTGATTTCGGCACAACCAAGGCGGCGAAAATGTACTTTTCTATGTCCGACCCCGGCCCCAATGCGTTTGCAACAGGAGAAACCCAGCCCGTTTCCTTTAACAAATAGGTTAAACCCGCCAAGCCTTTGCGCCTTGGCGGGTTTTTCATCTTAATTTGTGCGGTTTTATTTTGTAGTTTCGTAAGGCCAGTCGATAATGCCGCCGAATTCTTTAATGTTTGTGTATCCCATTTCGCAGAGTGTCTGTGCCGCAATTTTGCTTCTGCGGCCGCTTCGGCAGTAGACTAAAATGAGCCTATCTTTATCGGGAAGCTCTTTTTCTGCCCTTGCCTTTATTTCTTCATAATCAATGCAGATTGCACCCGGGATATGTCCCTCGTTAAATTCCTCGGGTGTTCGGGTGTCCAAAATGATATAATCCTTTTCGGTTTTCATTATTTCATAGGCCTTATCCTGTGAGATTTGCTCGTAGGTGGGGGCGGCTTTGCTGCAGCCAAAAAACGTAAGCGAAATTAAAAGCATACAAGTAAGTCTCCTTAGTTTTTTCATAGTATCCGCTCCTTTAAGGGCATTATACCGCTCTATTCTTTGGAAAGCTTATTGCATTCGTAGTAGACCGATTCAAGCGACTCGTTGGAAGCGGTGCGGTCGATAATCTTTTTAAGAAGCGAATCAAGCTCGCTGCCCTCTCGGTAGTCGGCAGGGGCGAAATATTTAATTCTGCCCTCGCGCATCATTTTATGAACCTTTGTGGTGTCGCCCGTTTCTAAGTCATAAACTCCGATGGAATGTCCGCCGTTTGAGTTTACAAGGCGCATGCAGGGAACGTCGGTGTCACTGTCGCCGATGTAAACCATATTGCGAAAAGGCACGCGGATATCTTCGGGCGCAAAGCTATCGTTGACGGCGGGGTCGTTTATGTCAAGAACGCCCTTCTGAATTCTAAATAGAAATTGAGTTTTGTTTGTGTAGTTTACAACCTGAGCGGGCCATTTTGCCACTCCGCGCTCGTCAAAGTAAAATGAGCTTGCATAAATCTTTTCAAAAGCGCCGTCCTTTGCCATCTGCGTTCCCTCGACCATTTCCTTAAGTCCCGAGGAAATGATGTAATGCTCGATTATAACGCCCTTTTCCTTGCCGTAGCTTCTGATTCTCTCAAACCACTGTGCAACACCGGGGAAAAGCGCAACCTTAGAGCCGTACTCGGCAAGCTTTTCTTTGTTTAAAACAAAATGTCCTTGCGATTCCTGCACCATCTTGTACATATATGAAAGGTTGCGGTCCATATCGTTGTCGTGCGCAAGTGAGCTCGATTCCGCCCAAAAAGCGTCAACGTCATAGCCGACAGACTGAATATATCCCTGCGCCTGCATATCGTCGGGCGAGAGGGTTTTGTCAAAGTCGTAGCAAACGGCAAGCACCGGCATTGCCTCTTTTTTCTTTCTTTCAAATTCTCTGTTTGGCATAGTTGCACCTCTTTCTGCGACTACCAGATAAATGGCAGTAGCCTGAATTTTACCTTTTTCTTGTATTCAGTATACCCCGAAAGCTCCCGTTCGAGCAGTTTTTCTTCATTTATTATTCGCACAACAATAACTGCAATATACGGCAGAAAACACAAAACCGCCCAAAGCGAGCCTAAAACTATCGGAATGGATAAAAACAGCCAAATCGTCACCGCATACATCGGATGTCGCACAATAGAATAGAGCCCCGTGTCAATAACCCTCTGATTTTCCTGCACCTCGATTGTGCGCGAAAGGTATGCGTTTTCGCGCATTACCTCGGCATAAAGAGCGTAGGAAACGAGCAAAACTATCGAAGCGACGATAACCGCCCACATAGGAACATTCGACCACGAAAAGCGAAAATCAAGTCCTGCAATGATAAAGCCGACTAAGAACAAAAGTCCCGAAGCGGCAACGACGCCCTTTTGGGTGGCGGCTTTTTCCTTAGCATTAAGCCTCTTTTCAAGAAGAGCAGGAGACTTTATAAGAAGAATAATGCCGAGAATGAGCATTGGCACAAACAGTAGTCCTATAAAAAGCCAGCCGTTTGTGTATGATAGGCTTCCCGCAGGGATAAAAATAAGAGCCGCAACCAAAATAAGCCCCAAAAGAAATTTAGCAATCGCACTTACTGCCAGCTTCATTTTGTCACTTCCTCTTTCGGTAGATAATATAGGTTAGCTTAGAAAAATCACATTTTTCATAAGCTCTTGATTTTTTCTTCAATCAGTTTTATAACTTTAATAAAATCCTCGTCGCTTTGCCCTGTCGGGTCGGGCAGACCCCAATTATCGTCAAAGGCCCTTCCGATAAATGGGCAGAGCACATCGCAGCCCATCGAGATGGCAATATCGGGCGCAGGGATTTTGTCAAAGGTCTTGCTATACTGCGTTTTTTCCATATCGATGCCGTAAAGCTCTTTAATAAGCCTTACTGCCTGCGCGTTTATCTGCGGCTTGGTCTCAGTACCCGCAGAATAAAAATCGAATTTGTCGCCTTTAAAATGGCGACCGAGCGCCTCTGCAATCTGACTGCGGCAGGAATTATGTACGCAAATAAAGGCTATTTTCTTTTTCATTTAAACGGACACCTCTCACCTATGCATTGATTATTCTGCGCCGAGTGGGTGCATTTGATTTCTTCGAGCTCCATCTTAACGCCGAGGTGCTCTTTAGAAAACTCCGCCGCCTTGATGATAGCGAGATAAGAATTTCGCTTGCAGCATCTCGGACCGCCAACCTCTCCGATTGAGCCGAGAGCATAAGAGGTCATTTTATTCGAGAGACCCCAAGCCTCTTTTGCAAGCGGAGTAGAGCCGGTGACAATGGACACAAACATTCCTGCGCTGACACCTGCGCCGCAGGCTCCCCAAAATCCGCAGGCTCCGCCGGGGACCTTTTTACCGCGCGCGAGCATTTCAACAAGCGCTTTGGGAAGGTCAATGCTGCCGCCTGCGTTTTTGAAGGCGGTAAGCAAGGATGCTCCAACCATAATATGATGCTCGGGCCCGTGCATGTGGCAAAAAGATAGCGCCATCAGCTTCTGCAAAATCTTGATAGGATTTTTCGAGGTTTCACTAAGACATACGCCGACAATGCCGTCAACGCCGCTTGTGTGACACTCGTTGCAAACGTAATGCCCCTGTTTGCAGGCGGTTTTGCTGTTTTCCTTTTTGTGGCAGAGAGCGCACTCCATCTGTATTTCGTTTTCTAAGTATTCAAGCGGCGAGCCGCAAATCAAGCATTCGTCACGCATAATATTTCTCCTAATTGTAATTACAAATACAGTATAGCACATTTTATTAGCTTACTCAATCCCCCCGCTTACAAATCGAGATAAGGAATTTTTAATGTAAAATACTGCGAAATGTTTGAAAAAGTATTTTGTTTGTGCTAAAATATTTTTAATGGAAAAATCAGAGGAGGAATAAAGATGAAAGACTACAAAAACG
>JAZRHT010000011.1:0-23800 GCA_045644905.1 Oscillospiraceae bacterium | reverse complement strand
GGTTTGACCGAGGCGGGAAATTTTGTCTTTTACCGCATCTATTTCGGCAGCAGCGCCGCTTACAAACGGAGCTGTTGCCTCAGCGGTGTTGCCTTTGTTATCGCTGAGCTTTAAGGTTATAGGCTGATTTTCTAAGATTTTTATTTCAGCGGAAATCGGAACTTTACTGATTTCTCGACGATATAATTCGTGAAGGCGAGGAAGCGCAGCTTTTGCGCGCTCAACATCCTCTTTTTCGCGGAAGCCGAACATTTTTCTATCTATCTGCGAATTGTAATAACCCTCTGTAAAACCGCTTCGGGAGAAAATATCGCGGGAAAGCTCAAAAATCTCTCTGCTGTCCTCCCCTAAAAGCGAGGCTCTCGCAAGAGATACCGCCGCCGCAACGTATTCGGGGCGCTTCATTCGTCCCTCGATTTTAAATGAGGTGACACCAAACGAGGCGAGCTCTCTTAAATGCGAATAGAGAGAAAGGTCTTTTAAACTGAGAGCATGCCCGTTTTTAGAGTCAATGCCACATTCTAAGCGGCAGGGCTGAGCGCATCTGCCTCTGTTACCGCTTCTTCTTCCGATAACCGAGGAAAGAAAACACTGTCCCGAAACAGACATACAAAGCGCACCGTGAACGAACACCTCTGTTTCGATAATGTTTTTCTCGGCGATCTCTTTTATCTCTTCCCTTGAAAGCTCACGTGCTAAAACTGCTCTTTCAAAGCCTAAATCACGTGCGGCATAAACTCCCGATGCGCTCGCTATTCCCATTTGGGTCGAAGCGTGAAGCGAAAGTGTCGGGCAGATTTTCTTTGCAAGAGAAAGAATGCCCAAATCGGAAACGATTAGGGCATCGATACCACTGCTTGCTGCAAACTCAATAAGGCGCGCGGCACTATCAAGTTCACGGTCATATACCGCGGTGTTAATGGCGAGATGGACGTTAACATCACGGTCGTGACAGTAGGCTATTGTTTTTTTAAGTTCATCATCATCGAAATTCTGAGCCGAGGCTCTTGCGCTAAACTGCTTGGCTCCGAGATAAACTGCGTCTGCTCCGCATCGCACAGCAGCCTCTACTGCTTCAAAGCTTCCCGCAGGAGCGAGAATTTCGGGCATTTTAATTGCATTAAGTAAGTTGCTATTAGGCATAAAAAATCCTTAATTTAGCGGTTTTCTGCTCTGAGTCTGTCGATTTCTCTCTCGAGGCGCTCGATCTTTCTCTTGGCATCGTCAAGCTCAATGCGGGCCTTAGCAGTGTCCTGAATGTAATCGTTGATCTGAAGGCGCATACGATCGCTTGTGTCAACCTCTTTATTCTTCTTATCAAGATAATCAAGAGCGCAAAGAACTGCAGCAGAGGTTGCTGTAAATCTTGTGCTTCTCTGGCAGAGCTTTTTCATATCCGAGTCAAGCTCATAAGCGAGCTCTAAGATATACTCCTCGGGATCCTCTGTGAGAATAGTATAGTCTGTGCCGTAGATTTTAACGCTTACCTTGTTTCTATTTTCCATAAAAATTCACCCCATAAAATTTTAAATATAATAATACAGTTTTGATTATAACATATAACTTTACAAATTACAAAGGTTTTTTATATTTTTCGACGAAAAAATATTTTTTCTGCGATTTAGGGGTAAACTAAAACTACTTTACACCCCAAAAGGAGAGTATTTATGAACCCAGTTGCAACCGATACCTTTGTTTTTTCATTCGGCTTCGCCGCTTACAGTCTAATTGAGCTTGCTTACAGACGCTACACCCACTATACAATGGGGATCGCAGGCGGAATTTGCCTTTTAATTCTTTACAGACTTTACAAAAGTCGTCCTTACCTTTCTCTTTTCAAAAAATGCGTTTTAGGCTCGCTTATTATAACGGCGGTGGAGCTTTTATTTGGCATAATTTTAAATCGATATCTAAAGCTCGGGATTTGGGATTATTCAGGTATGCCTCTCAATATTTTAGGGCAGATTTGTCCGCTGTTTTCGTTTTATTGGCTACTTTTATGTATCCCAATTTCATACCTTGCAAAAAGGCTCTCGAGGCTTGAAAAAGCAATATAAAAAAGAGGTGCCTTGGCACCTCTTTTCTGCTTATTACATAACATAATGTGACATATTGATTTTATCATCCAAGATTTCAATAATACCGTAGCTTCCATCACTACCTAAACTCCCGGGGTTAAAAAGGCAAACACCGTTATGAATTTCGGCGCATCTTTGATGGGTGTGTCCGAACAAAGCAATACTCGCTCCCCTCTCTTTTGCGGCGATAATGAGATTGCCAAGTCCCGACTTAACGTTGTAGGCATCTCCGTGGGTGTAAAGTATTAAGCCTTTACCAAAATTACAGAGGTCGGTAGACGGGCGATTTGAGATAAAATCGCAGTTTCCTCTTACAGAGTAGAGTTTTTTCTCGGGATAGGCGTCATAAACGTCCTCAAACTCCCTAATTCCGTCACCGAGAAAGAATATTGTGTCGATATCCAGGTGAGCCTCAATAACATTAAAGAGTTTACGGCCGTTTCCGTGGCTATCCGAAATAACAAGAATACGCATTCTATTATCCCCTTTCTATTCTACATTAGCTTTTATATTCATAAGATATAATAAATACACAGAGAGTGGTGACGCATTATGAATAAACAAAATAACGACGATATCTTAAAAATGGCAAGCGAACGGTTGGGGGTTGACAAGGAGGCCTTAAAGGGTGGCGGAGAAAACCTTTTAAACAAGCTTTCAGACGAAGATAAACAAAAAGTTTCAAAGGTTTTAGCCGACAAGGAGCTTACACGCAAGGTTTTATCAACGCCAAAGGCTCAGGAGCTACTTTCCAAGCTACTTGGGGATAAGAAAAATGGAAATTGATGAAAATCTCTTAGGGCAGGTGTCCGATTTTTTAAATACAAAGGAAGGCGCCGACATATTAGAAAGTTTGAAATCATCGCTTGGATTTAAAGAGGAAAAGAAGGATAAGGGAGCTGATATTTCCTCCCTGCTTTCTTCCCTTTCGGGCTCCGCGAATATTCAAAACAATTCCGATAATTCAGTTTTTGGAAATATTGATATTACAAAGCTGATACCACTTGTTACTGCCATTTCCTCAGCCAAAACTGACGACAGAGCAACTAATCTGCTGCTTGCATTAAAGCCTCTTTTAAATCCCCAGAGGCGGCCCAAAATCGACCACGCAATTTCGATAATGCGAATAATGGCGCTACTACCGATATTAGAGGAACACGGATTTTCGATAGGTGATTTATTTTCAAAATAGCTTGACAGAGGTGAAAACACTATGGCGCAGGGCTTTTCTCAAAGCAGCGAGCTTGATAGAATGAAGGCTGATGCAATAAAAAGGGCTCGTCAGATGCATCTGCGAGCCGCTAATTTTCCGCCGAGTAACAGCGAACAAAGACAAAAAGATAGCTCTAATTTGCCTAAGCCTTCGCTATCCAAAAACAAGGTTTCAAGAAACGGAATTTTGGAAATGATACGGGTTTTAGGCTTTGAAAACGATCAGCTGATACTCATTGCTTTAATACTCATGCTAAGCGCCGACGAGGAAAACTTTCCGCTCATTTTAGCTCTTTTATACATTGCACTTTAATCTTCCAAAATAAATTCTTCTTCAGGGATTTCTTTAAATTCAAGCTCGGAGATTGGTCTTTGCGTATAGCGGAAATAAAGCTTTTTGATTTCAAAAATAAGCACGATTATAAATATAAAAGCAAACGGGATAACCATACAAAGCGACATATAAAAACCGCTTTGCTTTATTTGAGTTCCTAAATTTTCAATGACCAAAACGGCATTTTCAGAAAGGAAATCGGCTTTATAAAACTCGTCGCTATCGGAATTTTTGATAACAACAAGGGATCCGCCTTTAATATCCGTGCCTTCAATATCGTTTTCACAATAAAAGAATTTGTAGCCGAAAAGTTCTATAGTATTTTCCGTTTTTTTATTGTAAGCGGCATAGCAAAACAGCGTCGAAAGTAAGACAAGCACCGTGGAAAAAATTGCGATAATTACAGTTAAAATAGCAGAAAGACGGTTTTTAAGAATGGTGGATTTTTCGTTTTCTAAGCAAGAATTTTCCATAGCTTGTTCGCCGCCTTTCTCTTTATTTTCCTTTATATTTTATTTTAACATAGTGCCATACAATTTTCAATTATTTTCAGCAAAAAATCTCTAAAAAATATAGCATTTGCTCAAGGTGTAAACATTGACTTTTCGCCTTGAAAAGAGTATAATTTAAATATGTATATCAAGCTTTGAATAACTTTACATTTTCTGCAAAAAATATCTTAACAAAACACGCAGAAAAGGTGGTTAATTCAAGGTGAAAAAAAGCATTCGAAATGATGAGGATATTATTCCCGAGGTTGCAAATCCTACCGAGGAAAACTCACAAAGCAGCGAGGAAAACGGCGAGCTTGGTCACATAATTCAGACAGGCTCTATAACGCAAACCGGCAGTAAATACACTATTCACTGCCTTACCATTATCGGTCAGATAGAGGGGCACTACATTCTGCCGCCGCAAAACAAGACAAGCAAATACGAGCACATTATTCCACAGCTTGTTGCCGTAAGTGAGGACCCAAAGATCGACGGGCTCATAATCATTCTCAACACGGTGGGCGGAGACGTTGAGGCTGGACTTGCCATAGCGGAGCTGATTTCGGGAATGAAAAAGCCGACGGTGTCTTTGGTTTTGGGCGGAGGTCATTCAATTGGTGTGCCGCTTGCGGTCTCAGCAAAGCACTCCTTTATTGTTCCTTCTGCTACTATGACCGTTCATCCAGTGCGCATCAACGGGCTTGTTTTAGGAGTTGAGCAGACCTTTTCCTACTTTGAAAGGATACAGAAACGGATTACGGGGTTTGTTGCTTACAATTCCAACATTTCAGAAGAACGCTTCACCTCGCTTATGCACAATAATAGCGAGCTTGTTACCGACATTGGAACCTCGCTCGACGGCGAGCAGGCTGTAAAAGAGGGGCTTATCGATTCTATTGGAGGGCTCTCGGATGCCATTGAGTGTCTTTACGATATGATCGAGCAGAATGCCGAAAACTTGTAATAAAAATGCCGAAAGGCATTTTACATATTGAAATAACGGAAGTAAAAATACATAAGTAAGGCTGTGAAAAATTTGAGTACAAGACGTACAAACAAGAAATCAACAACCAAAAGCACTACCAAAAGGAGAGGTCGTCCTCCCAAGAGCGAAGCTTTAAAGAAGCGTGAAAGCGCAGCTGCCAGCTCCAAAAGGCAGCTTGCGGCTCTCATACTGTTTGGTGTTTCGCTGATTTTGGGAGTTTTGACATTTTTAGAAGGCGAAAACTTCTGGGCAATACTGCACAAGGGCTTTTTTGGTCTTTTTGGAGTTTCGGCTTATCTCATCGCTCCCCTTTCTCTGCTCATTTCGATTTTCCTTGCATTTGAGCAGCAGGTTGGCAGCATTAAAAACAAAATAATTCAGGCGCTACTACTTGTTTTCCTTGTAAGCGGTGCGCTACATATTTTCTTTAGCATTGAGCCTGCAGGAGACCATTTCTTTGCAAAGCTTTTAAATCTATTTGAGCTTGGCGTAGGACGCAAAGGCGGCGGACTTACCGCAGCGATTTTCGGATGGAGCCTGAGTGCTCTATTTGGCAAGGTTGCCGCTTCGATTGTTATTGTTATTGTAATAGTTATATTCCTCTTTATCATTTTCGGAATTACCGTAAATGATATTATTGCCTTCTTTAAATCCTCGGTTAAAAAGCCGGTTGAGAGCATCGAAAAGGCTTATCAGGAACACATAGAGCAGCGTGAAGCCGAAGAAGACGAGGCCTCAGAGGAAGAATACACTCCTGACATTGACATTGCGCTCGGACCCGATGCTAAAAAGCGTCGCGGTCGCAGTCCTTCTACTCTTACAGAGGAAATGAATGATCCCAAAACCAAGGAGGAAAAGGCCGAGAGAGCTCGCAGAAAGCTTCTCGGAGAGAGCGATATCGACATTGAAATTGATGAGGGCGAGTCTGAGGAAGAGGCTCAGGAGGAGCCCGTACAGATTAAAATAGACGACCTTTTTGACACTCCTGACGAGGACAAAAAAGAGGAAAAGGAAGAAAGCAAAGAGGAAGAAAAGGACGAGCAGACCTCTCTTTACAATACAGGAGCCGAAAACAGAGTTTACACCTTCCCTCCCCTTACCCTTTTAAATGCGCCTAAAATCACAAGGCAGAGCGACAGCGAAGGCGAAATTCAGCAGAACGCAGAGGTTCTTATGGATACGCTCTCGAGCTTTGGAGTTAAAACAAGGCTTCTCGGAGCAGTTCGAGGACCTGCAGTTACAAGATACGAGCTTCAGCCCTCAGCAGGTGTCCGAATCAGCAAGATAACACAGCTTTCAAACGATATCGCCTTAAATCTTGCTGCAACAAAGGTTAGAATAGAGGCTCCTATTCCCAACAAGGCGGCTGTTGGAATTGAGGTTCCTAACAGTGTTGTTTCAGGTGTTACCTTAAGAGAAATCCTTTCGTCCCCTAATTTCAAGGGCTCTAACAACGACCTTGAGGTTGCATTAGGAAAGGACATTGCAGGCAACATAATCACAACCGATCTTGGCAAGATGCCTCACCTACTTATCGCAGGTACAACCGGTTCGGGTAAATCGGTTTGCACAAACAGTATGATTGTAAGCTTACTTTACAAGTCATCCCCTGCAGACGTAAGGCTCATTCTTATCGACCCCAAGATGGTTGAATTCAACATATACAACGGAATTCCCCATCTGCTTATCCCTGTTGTTACTGATCCGAGAAAAGCGGCAGGTGCGCTTGGATGGGCAGTTAGTGAAATGGAAAACAGATACAGACTCTTTGCTGAGCACGGAGTTAAGGACATTGCATCCTACAATTCAAGAGCGCAGAATTCCGACGATCTTACTCCTATGCCCAAAATCGTTATTGTTATTGACGAGTTTGCCGACCTTATGATGACGGCGCCTGGTGACGTTGAGTCGGCAGTTTGCCGTCTTGCGCAGAAGGCTCGTGCCGCAGGTATGCACCTTGTTATTGCAACCCAGCGTCCCTCGGTTAACGTTATTACAGGTCTTATCAAGGCTAATATTACAAGCCGAATTGCACTTACAGTTTCTTCTCAGATAGATTCACGTACAATCATTGATGCGGGCGGCGCTGAGGCGCTCTTAGGTCGAGGCGATATGCTCTTTAAGCCTTACGGCTCAGACAGAATGCTCAGAGTTCAGGGCTGTTTTGTAAGCGAAAAGGAAATTCACGATGTTGTTTCCTACATTAAGAGCAACGAATGTGCAGAATACGACCAGCAGGTTATTGACGAAATTGAAAAGCAGGCAGTCAAGGACAAGGGTCAGGCTTCTCGTGATATTGATGATGACGAGGGTGATGACAGAGTTGATCCTATGCTCACTGCCGCAATCGAATGTGTTATTGAAAACGGCAAGGCTTCTACTTCCCTTCTCCAGCGCAAATTAAAGGTTGGTTATGCGAGAGCAGCCAGCCTTATTGACGAGATGGAAGAACGAGGAATCGTCAGCGGATATATGGGAAGCAAGCCGAGAGAAGTGCTCATTTCGCACGATCAATGGGTTGAAATGACCATGAAGGAAAGTGAGTAATTAATGAAATTTCCTATTAAAAGAAAAACAGGCAAAATCATAACTACTATAATTGGAATTATGGTTGCGCTATTCTTTGTTATACAAAACACCGATTTATTTGATAATTTATTTACTAAGCCAACCAAACCCGTTTCCAATCCGAGTGGTGTTTGTACTGTTCATTTTATTGACGTGGGTCAAGGCGACAGCACGCTCATCTGCGCAGGGGATAAAACAATTCTCATTGATGCTGGCGAAAACAACAAGGGTGACGAGGTGCTTTTATACCTAAATAGGCTCGGGATTACCAAGCTTGATTACGTTATCGGCACTCACGCACATTCCGACCACATTGGTGGTCTTGATACAGTTATAAACGGCATTGAAGTTGAAAACATTATTCTTTCGGATTTGCCCGAGAAAATGGTGCCTACCACAAAGACATACACCGATCTTTTAGAGGCGATAGATAACAGAGACGTTAATCTGATTGTTGCTGAGCCTAAGGACACCTACAACATTGGTGGCGGCACTCTTACTCTGCTCTCTCCCGTAGACGATGATTACAAGGACCTTAACGACTTTTCGATAGTTTCCCGATTTGATTTTGGAAATAAGTCGGTTCTTGTAACGGGCGATGCCGAAGAAAAGGCTGAAAAGGACATACTACAAAGCGGCGCTTATCTTAACGCTGATATCTTAAAGGTTGGACATCACGGAAGCGACACATCCTCTTCAAAAGCATTTTTAGATGCGGTTTCGCCCGAGATTGCAGTTATCGAGGTTGGCGCCGGAAACAAGTATGGTCATCCTATGGCAGAAACTTTTACTAAATTAAATATGCTTGGAACTAAAGTCTATCGCACTGATTTGAATGGCTCGGTTATCGCTACTATAGACGGCGATAAAATCACCGTCACATGCGAAAAGGAGTAGGCTATGTTTTACACTATTGATAGGTTTGAAGGCGGTTTTGCCGTTCTTTTAGACGACGAAAAGCGTGCCATTTCGGTTGAAAAGGCCGTTTTGGGCGTGGATGCCGAGGTTGGATTTGTCTTTTTAAGTGAGGACGGACAGGGCTTTACATTTTCCGCAGAGGAAACCAAAAAGCGAAAAAACAAGGCTGTAAATTTGCACAAAAGTTTATTTAACAGAGCTAAGAAAAAATAATCAATAAAAAAAGTCCGTGGCAAGAGCCACGGACTTTTTTAGTTTGCAAGAGTTATTCTATAAAATGCATCCCTAAACCACATATTTTGAGGTTCTATTTGCAGAACAAATCTGATTTTACCAAGAAGGCTGTTGCGATAATGCTCAGCATCACGGATTTTAGGATTATTTTCGTGTTCGAGTGCATCTGCCAATCCAAATTTAGAGGCATAATGCACCTGCCTTCTAAGCTCACGTTTATAGTCTTTTGTTATCGAAAGCTTCTCGTTAACAGTTAGACCGGTTACAGTTTGGCGGCTCGAATTGGTGACAAAGCGAGTTTTTTGCTCGTTTACCTCAAATCCCATATCCTCTAACATCTTTCTCACCTTAACATAGACGTTATAGAGCGGCTTGTCCGATGAAAAGGTCATATCATCGCAATAGCGGGTGTAGGTGATTTCGTTCTTTTTACACCAAGTACCGATATTATTATCAAAATTGCGCATCACAATATTTGAAAGCGTAGGAGAGGTTGGGGCACCTTGGGGCAGAACATCGTTATGTGTGCAAAGAGTTGTGAGCATTGTGCCAATTTGAATTGGGAAATAAGATGTATTGAATGCGGATTTAAAAACGTCCTCAAAAAATATATTTCCAAAAAAGTCGGTGATATCCATTTTAAGAATATACTTTTTTCCAATATGCGCTCTTGCGTTGTCGCTTATATCTTTTCCCTTGACGTAGGCAGTTGCATATTCAGAAACGGAAATATTATCGAGTATTCTATGCAGAATAAACTGCTGTATTGATTTGAGAATGCTCTTTGGTGCACTTAGCACTCGCAGTTTTCCGTTTTTCTTTTTAAGAGTGATGCTACGATAGTATTTCTGTGTGTTTTTAGTGATATTAAAAAGCTCTTTTCTCGACATATGCAAAAAATCAGCAAGCTGATAGGTATCGAAAATAAACGGTGTTTTGTGGTTTGACATAAAATCTCTCACCATATCCGTAGCTTCCAATATACCAAATTTCTTTACGAAATTCATATCGCATTTCTCGAAGGCAATGCTATTTTCCTTTACAATCATTGAAAACACCCTAAAATAATAAAATCGACCCCTTGCAGTACAAATTGTCTGATACAGCGCGTAGGCGAATGGTTCACTCACGCAGTGAGTTTTAATTCGCCGAAGCGTTTATCAGGAGGGTCGGCAAGTAGCCGACGGCATGGTTTAAAAAAACAAGACGGCGACTCGCTGCCCCTCTTAAAGAAAAACTCTAAGATGTACACTACTGCAAGGGGTCGTCTTTGTGTTCCATATTATATATTAATATTTTTTGAAAGTCAACTAATTTTAGAGGTAATAGAAAATAAAAAGTACGTGGCGCAGGCCACGGACTTTTTTATTCAAATAAGGGTTTTACCTTTTCTATTACTCGGGAGTGAACCGTTTCTAAATCGGCGTTGCCGTCGATAAAGATGATGTTTTCTTCTTTTGCCATTTCGTCAACAACACGAAGGAAGTTTTCTCTTGTTCTTGTAAGGAATTTTCTATTTTCGAAAATATCGGTGCCTTCCCTATTTTTAGCTATACGCTCAAGGCAGGTTTCAACCGAAACATCGATAAAAATCTGAGCATCGGGGCGGGCAATTTCTCTTGCAACCGAGTTTATCTCCTTAACCCACTCAAGCGGCATATCGACAACCTGATAGGCAAAGGACGAGAAATAATAGCGGTCGGAAATGACGCTAATGCCATTTTCAAGATTTTCTAAAATTCCGCCCTTGCCCTTTACGTGCTCGATTCTATCTGCGGCGAAAAGGAGCGCAGTTGTTCTCGGGTCAACCTTTTCATTGCCTTTAAGGATTTCTCTTATAAAGCGGCCGATTGGTCTGTCGGTTGGCTCGAAATCGACAACATTCTCTATATTATTCTCTTTAAGATACTGCGAGAGGAGCTTTGCCTGAGTGCTTTTTCCGCTTCCGTCAAGACCCTCGACGGCGATAAAGCGAGCTTTATTAAGGTTCATTTTCAAACTCCTTTTAATATGTATTAGTTTATTATTACAGCATTTCTATTTCCGATATGAAATACCGCTCTTGAAAATAAATATTCTTACTTATTTCTTCTTTTGTGAATGACATTCCGATAGGGGCAACAATCCATTTAAATTCATTATCATTCTTGCGGCGAACAACTGCAATGATTTTCCCCGTAAATTCGCTGACGGGCTTGCTGACACCTAAAATATAGGCATCTTGTTCCTCGCCGTCGGGCGACATTGTACCTTTTATGTATCCGTAGTTTATAGGATAATATAACTCGGGATATTCGGGGTGGAAGCTGCCGAGCGGTCGATCCACAGTTACAGTGACAAAAGAGCCGAGCACATTCCATTCTCCTTTATGGATATTCTGATAAATTCGCCTAAAAGAAAAACCTTTTGTCCGTTAGACAAAAGGTTTTTTGTGGTGCCGGTGGCGGGGGTCGAACCCGCACGGTATCGCTACCAACGGATTTTGAGTCCGTCACGTCTGCCAATTCCATCACACCGGCTTATTGTGGACTTTCTTATTATATAATAAGAACAAATAAATTGCAAGTGGTTTGAGGCTTTTTTTCAAAAAGAGCAAAAACATTTCTTTTTATTATAAAATGTCGTTAAACAATTGATTTAGTATTTTCTTTGTGCTATAATTCCCAAGTGTAAGGAGATGGTAGTTCTATGAAAAAAGTTTATTCTATTGTTCTTACACTTTTAACTATATTTTCTTGTTTAGTTTTATTTACTTCCTGTGAAAAAACAGATATTGATATAAATAACTACGAATCCAAGAGGCAGAAGATTGGAAATGCCTCAGATATGATGCCATCCCTAACCGATTTGGGCAAATATTCAGATATTAGATATTCGCACAAGAACATTGAAGATTTATTTGTCACCGATTCGATTTCTTTATTCGTTAAATACTCTGAATCCGAATATGAAACTAATAAACAAAAAGCTTTAGAAAACTATGATTTTATAAATGAGCCTATTATCAATGAAGACGATTGGTATCTAATACCTGTATCCGAAATCGATTACAAGGGCTACCATTTTAAGATTGTATGTGATGATGAGGTGCGTTCAGCCTGCCAATCATTTTTAATGATAGGTTTTGATGATAAAAACTCTAAAATCGCTTATTGCTATATTTATGACTTCGACCGCGACCTTATTTCATACTCTTCAGAAGACTCTGTCGAAGAAATGACTAATTTTATCGACTATAATTTCTTATGGAATGATTTTAACTCATAATCTTATCATTTAATTAGCACGCAAAATACAAGGAGCAACAATATATGGACGTTTTTAATCTGACGCTTGAGCAAATGCTGATGCTATTTCTGCTTATTATTATGGGATTTTTCTTAAGAAAGAAAAAAATTGTTCCCGACGATACCTTTACAGTTTTATCTAAGCTTGAAACATTTGTTTTTGTTCCTGCTCTCAATCTCTTTAATATGATGACCAACTGCAACACAAAAACCTTTGTGGAAAACTCATCGCTTATTCTCTATGGTCTTATTTGTGTTGTTGTTTTAATTATTCTCTCATATCCAATTTCAAGACTTTATGTAAGAAAAGCTGACACACCCGACAAGCTATATTTAAGAAATATTTACAAATATGCTTCTGTTTTTGGAAACTACGGATATGTTGGGAACTTTATCGTCCTTGGAATATGGGGCGAGGAAATGTTCTTTAAATATTCAATGTTTACTTTCCTTATAAGCATGGCATGTAGCAGCTGGGGACTGTTTATACTTATCCCCAAGGACAAAAATGCAGGTGTTATCAGAAACATCATAAAAGGCTTCTCAACTCCTCCTATGATTGCACTTGTTGTTGGTGTATTATTCGGTCTTACGGGGCTTTCTAAGTTCGTTCCCACATTTGTTTACACCACGCTTGACAATGCAAAGGCTTGCATGGGACCTGTTGCTATGCTCTTAGCCGGTGTTGTTATAGGCGGATATAATTTCAAGAGCCTGCTTACGGACAAGAAGGTTTACATATCGGCAGCAATGAGGCTTATATTTATTCCCGCTGCTTTTGTTCTTGTGCTGAGACTTCTTGGAATCGGCGAGGAAATTCAGTTATTTGCATTTATTTGTTTTGCCTGCCCCTTGGGACTTAACACAATCATTTACCCCGCAGCTTACGGCGGAGATACCCGCACAGGAGCCTCAATGGCTACGATTTCGCACATTCTTTCGGTAATTACGATACCTTTAATGTATCTTTTACTTTTTGTTGTACTTTAATCTTGCATTTTGTAAATGTTTGGTATATAATATTTATGTTTAAAATTTATATTAAAAAGGTAGGTTTCATTTATGAAAATACTTGTTATCAACGCAGGTAGTTCTTCCATCAAATATCAGCTTATTGATATGGAAAACGAATCTGTTCTTGCAAAGGGTCTTTGCGAGAGAATCGGTATCGAGGGCGGCAGATTTAAGCACCAGCCTTTAGGAAAAGATGCTTACATCGTTGACGTTCAGATGGCTAACCACAGCGAAGCTATCCGTCTTGTAACCGACGCTCTTGTAGATGCAGATCACGGTGTTATCGCTTCTATGAGCGAAATCTCTGCTGTTGGACACAGAGTTCTCCACGGCGGCGAGAAATTCTCCGGTTCTGTTATCATTGATGCAGACGTTATCGCAGCTATCGAAGAATGCTGCGAGCTTGGACCTCTCCACAACCCCCACAACCTCACCGGCATCCGTGCTTGCGAGGAAATTATGGGCAAGGATGTTCCTCAGGTTGCTGTTTTTGACACCGGCTTCCACCAGACAATGCCTGACTATGTTTACACATATGCTCTCCCCTATGAGTATTATGAGAAATACAAGATCCGTAGATACGGCTTCCACGGAACCTCCCACAGATATGTTAGCCAGAGAGCTGCTGTTATGATGGGCAAGGATCCTAAGAATCCCGAGGGTCTTCGTGTTGTTACCTGCCACCTCGGAAATGGTTCTTCCATTTCTGCAGTTGTTGACGGCAAGTGCCTTGACACCACAATGGGTCTTACCCCTGCAGAAGGCATTATGATGGGAACCCGCGCAGGAAGCATTGACCCTGCTATCATTCCTCTGCTTATGGAAAAAGAGAATATGACCGCTAAGGACATCGACAATATGATCAACAAGAAGTCGGGTATCCTCGGTGTTTCTCAGGTTACAAGCGACAACCGTGACATCGCTGAGGGCGCAAAAGCAGGAAACAAGAGATTCCAGCTTGTTGAGAATATGCTCGCTCACCAGCTCACCAAATACGTCGGAGCATTTGCTGCTGCTATGGGCGGTGTTGATGCTATCGTATTTACCGGTGGTATCGGTGAGAACAACCCTGCTCTCAGAAGCAGAGTTGCAGAAAAGCTCGCATTTATGGGAGTTAAGATTGACGAGGATCACAATGCTAAAGCAAGAGTTACAAGCGATGAGAATAACATTTCTACCGCTGATGCAACTGTTCAGGTTCTTGTTATCCCCACCAACGAAGAGCTTATGATCGCAAGAGATACTCTTGAGCTCGTTAAATAAGTAAGTTTAATTTAAAAGCCACCCTTTAATTAGGGTGGCTTTTTTCATATTTTATAATGCATAAAAAAAGAAGCGGCGGTGCCGCTTCTTTTTTGTTTAATATTTAGGATCTCTTTTTGCGAGGTCTTTTTGCAAGCTTCTCCTGAATGGTTACCCAAATGCAAGGAGCTAAGAAGAGTGAAGAATATACACCCGAAATAAGACCTACTGCCATGGGGAATACGAAATCGAACATCGAGGTGATGTCAAATGCGAGAGATACGATGATAACAACAGCGAGAGCTATAAGGGTTGTAAGGCTGGTGTTGATGGCTCTCTGAAGGCTCTGATTTAAGCTGAGGTTCATATTATCTCTATCAGTAAGGCGCTTGCCGAAGTTCATCTTATTCTCACGGACACGATCGAAAACAACGATGGTGTCGTTGATGGAGTAACCTAAGATGGTGAGCATAACTGCCATAAAGTTTCCGCCGATTTCAATGCGGAAGATAGCATAGACGGCGAAGCAAACGATAAGGTCATGAACAAGAGCGATAACAGCTGTGATACCTGCATTCCAGCCGCCGATTTTCTTAAAGCGGAATGCGATGTAAATCATCATAAGAACAACAGCGAGGAAAACAGCGATTAAGCACTTTACAAAGAAGTCGCGGCCGTTCATAGCGTCAACGGACTCGGAGTTAACAAGCTTAAGCTTATTATCTTTAAATTTCTTTTCAAGAGCTTCTGTCATTTTAATCTGCTTATCGGAGGTTAACTCCTCTGCGATAGAAACGACAACGTTCTTCTGCTTTGTTGCTGCGCTTTCGGAAAGTCTAACAGACACATTATAGCCTGTTGCTTTCTTTGCCTCAGCCTCAACATCAGAAACCTTGATTTCTCCCTGATAGCTATAGGTTGCGATAGAACCGCCCTTAAATTCAATGTCAACCTTAAGACCTAAAATTGCGGTTACAAGAATTGTTACAACAATGATTGCTGAGGAGATAATGTAGTAAAGCTTTGCGTTCTTTAAAAAGTCAAGTGATTTATTAAACATTTTTCTTACCTCCATACAGCCAAGGATTGCGCAGTGCTTTAAACTGTGCAAGAGAAGCGAGCATCCACTTAGAAGCAGTTACGCCGAAGATAAAGTTTAAGATAACACCTACAAGCAGGGTGTAACCGAAGGAGTAAATGCTACCTGCGGTTGCAGCGCCGAACCATGAGAAGAGGGGCGAGAATAATTTAGCAAACAGACTGGAGGTGGGTCCAAACGCACCCATAAGAACGATAGCACTGATTACCATTGTGATGTTACTGTCGAAAACGGTTACAAAGCCGCGCTTATAACCTGTTGCGATAGCGCCGTCAAGGGTTTTACCGTCATCAATTTCCTCGCGGATACGGGTTGCGGTAAGTACGTTAGCGTCAACACCCATACCGATTGAGAGGATCATACCTGCGATACCGGGAAGTGTAAGAGTGAAGCTCGGAACGTCTGCAAAGTAACCCGAAACGCAAGCAATTGCGCCGATAGCCTGTCCGATAATTGCGATACCTGCAACAAAACCGGGGAGGCGATAAAGGATTGTCATAAATACAAAGATAAGTGCGAGAGCGATAATGCCTGCCATAACCATTGCATCTCTTGCTCCGAGACCAAGCTCAGGAGAAATTGTGCTGAAGTTGGAAACGCTGAGCTTGAAAGGAAGCGAACCGGAATTTATCTGGCGAGCAAGCTTTTCAGCCTCTGCTGTGGTGAAGCTACCGGAAATAATAGCCTTACCATCAGTGATCTGTGCATTAACTGTAGGAGCAGAGATCATAGTATCATCCATCCAGATAGAAATCTGCTGGTTTAAGTACTCTTTAGTTGCGCTGGAAAATGCCTTTGCGCCGTCGGTTGTAAGAGTGAGGCTTACAATGTCACCGCCGTTATTAGGATCGTAGCTTGCGATTGCTTCTTTAACCTGAGTTCCGTCAAGAACCTTTTTACCGTCAGCCGCTGTGCCGCCACGGAAGGTTAAAACTGCGGTTTCACCGAGCTCTGCGATTGCTTTCTCGGGGTCAAAGTTTTCGTCGTTTTCCTTCCAGGGGAAGCGAACAACGATTCTGTTCTTTGTGTAATCGGCATATACTTCATAGTCGGTTATGTTCTGGCCGATAAGACGCTGCTTAATAACCTCCTCGGCAGAGCCGATTGCCTTTTTCATATCCATTCCCTTTGTGTCTACATCCTCGGGAACTGAAAAGGTTGCGTCAACACCGCCGCGGATATCAATACCCCAACGGATATCGTTGCCTCCTTTGATATATACCGTTTTCTTATCACCATACATACTGCTTATACCAAAAATGGTGGTATAGGTCAGCGCGATGATGACTGCTAAAACGATAAAAAATGTACACTTGTGTGCTCGTTTCATGCTTAGTCCTCCATGCTGAAATTTACTTATATGTAACGGAATATACACTATTTCCATAATATAAAACCGTACTAAATTATTATACCTATAAATGTGTCAGTTGTCAACCTTACTTATGGCACTTTTTACAGTTTAGTAAAAATGTTTTTGCAATATTTTGGTCAAAAATACTCTTGAAAAATTTCAAAAGAGAGTTATAATGTTTAAGGTTTAAAAAATTTACTAAAGAAGGCGTAAAAATGAAAACTATTACCTTACTTTCTATAGGCACTGCCCTATTTTTAGGGCTCTTAATGTCGAGGCTCGCTAAAAAGCTCGGACTTCCTGCCGTTACTGCTTATCTCGTAACCGGCGTGCTTATCGGTCCCTTCTGCTTAGGCTCGCTTGGAAATTTCGGCTTAGGATTTCACGACGATGCTCAGATACATTCGCTCGGAATCTTAAGTGATGTTGCTCTTGGCTTTATCGCATTTGCAATAGGAAACGAATTCAGACTTTCTCAGCTTAAAAAGACGGGAAAGCAAGCAACTGTTATTGGAATAGTTCAGGCTCTTGTGGCAACCTTGGTTGTTGATGCGGCACTTATCGGACTGCACTTTCTAATGCCCGACAAGATTTCGCTCCCTTCCGCAATAGTACTTGGAGCGATAGCATCCGCAACTGCTCCTGCGGCGACCTTAATGGTTGTAAGACAGTACAAGGCTAAGGGTCCTTTAACCTCGCTGCTCTTACCTATCGTCGCTCTTGACGATGCTGTTGGACTTGTTATTTTCTCGGTCTCCTTTGGAATTGCAAGAGCGCTTCAGACCGGCTCTACTGATATGGTATCAATTATCGTTGAGCCGATAATTGAAATCGTCGCTTCGCTTCTGCTCGGAGCACTTATGAGCCTTGCGCTTACATTCTTTGAGAAATTTTTCCATTCCCGTTCCAAAAGACTTTCACTCGCAGTTACATTCGTTTTCCTCACTGTTGGAATTTGTATGTTAAGCTTTAATATCGGACCTGTGCACGTTGGATTCTCTCCTCTTCTCACATGCATGATGCTTGGAACTGTTTTCTGCAATCTCTGTGATTTCTCAGAGGAGCTTATGGATCGCTGTGACAGATGGACTGCTCCTCTTTTCATTCTTTTCTTTGTCATTTCGGGCGCAGAATTAAAGCTTTCGGTATTCTTAGACGGCGCAATCGTTGTAATCGGACTTCTCTTTATCCTTTTCCGCTCGATTGGAAAATACTTTGGAACATATTTCAGCGCAAAGGCTGTAAAATGCGATAAAAACACTGTAAAGTATTTGGGCATTACACTGCTTCCGCAGGCTGGAGTTGCGCTTGGAATGTCGGTTACCGCTATGCAGCTTGGAGAAGCTGACGGCGGACTTGTTCGAAACATTGTTCTCTTTGCAGTTTTGATTTACGAGCTTGTTGGTCCTTATCTTACAAAGCTTTCACTTTCAGCTGCGGGAGAAATTGCTCACCACGAAAAGACCTCTTCTCGTGGCGGCAAGGTTCATTAAACAAAAAAGGCACCCGTATGGGTGCCTTTTTATGTACCATTTTTTATTTACCTTTTCTTTACAATAGCAATAATACTCAAAACAATGTTCACAGCAAATACCACAAAGGAAATGAGTGAACTTACAACAAAAGCATTAAAAAATCTTTCGTGTGACCAAAGATTATCTCCGAAATAAAGATTACCCCAAATAATGCTATGAACCCCGATACCATCATTCATTGAAGGTATCAAAGAGCCTAATAGGTTAATCAGCAAGTCCAGGCTCACAAATGAGGTTATTACAAGAATTACCAAAGATATGATGCGAATCTTTTTCATAATGAAGCCTCCATCTATTTTATTTACTGACAAATGCATTATAGCATATTTGATTTATTAAATCAAGCAGACAAAAAGAACGCTCTCGGTTGAGAGCGTTCTTTTTAATCATACTATAAACGTATTAGGGATTAACTTTTACTGCGCGATAGTCGCCTGAAATCTCGGTGATTTCGACATTGTCGCCTACCTTAAGGAAAGGAAGCTTATCAGAAAGCGAGGCGGGAAGCCTATAGATTTCTTCGCTATTTTCAAGGATAACGTAGTAATATGTGTTACCATTGATTACTGCAGAGGAAAGGTTTGCGACCTTGCCCTTAATAATATTCTGCTGCTCTGTTGGGGTGTCATTTGGGTCGACCTCGATGTTTTCGCCCTCAAGAGCCTCAAAATAAGCGGCTTTTGCCTTATCAACGCTTGCGCCGATACCGACAACCTGATACTGTTCCATATCAACAAAGGCATACATCTTTACAAGACCTGCATCGTCTTTAAGAGATACGAAGTAGGTGGGTCTTTCAGCGATGTTTAAGAGAATCGGGAAGGTTGCCTCATAGCCTAAATGCTGAACCTGACCCTCAGCAGAGCTCATTGCCGAATATTCCTCGGCGCCTGCCTGAGTGTAGTAGCGGGTTTCCTTTGTTCTGAGATTAGAGAGAACAAAGCCTAAGTTGGATTCGTCGTCTGTGATAGAGGTAATACCTGTATAAACCCAAACGTCATCGTCGATTGCAAGGTAGTTATAGCCGTCGGTGGGCTGGGTGCAGTTTTTCTGACCTAAGATAGAGTTGAAGAAGCCGCCCGAATAGAGTCCGTTATAGGTTAGCTGCTGCACGATAAGGTCGGAATCGAATGCCTGATCGACCCATGTGGGAATATCGCCAGCCGAGTAATAAGCATTTTCGCCCGTCTGAGCGTTTACAAGAACGACGCCGCAAATATCAGTTCCGTTCCAATAGCCGACCTTATAGTCAACAACAGAAGCAACCCAATAGGGTGTTCCCTCTTCGTCAATTTCAAAGGAAACCTCGGCGAAAATCTTTGTTGGGTGAGTAAAGCGCAGATATCTGTAAATATTGCGCATAAAATACTCGCTCTTGGAATAGCGAATAGGCTTCTGGAGCCTTACAAGGTCTGCTTCCTGAGTTGTGAGGTCAACTGTTATATAACCGGGGATGCCCTCCGACTGATTTGCAAACCATTTAATAATATCTGCATATTTTAAGGGGGTTACGCGATAGGGATGGTTCTTATAGTTTATCTGTGTGTATTCCTCTTCGATTTCAAACTGAGAAACGAGGTCGGTTATATTACCGAGCTCTCTTTTTCCGAGTCTTGAAGCAACGTCTCTATCAACAACGGGAATTTGAGACATTTTTATCTCGGCAACGTCCTTTGAAAAGTCACCGCCTTCAATTTTGATAAGCGAAGCGTAAGCCTTTGCATTAAAAATCTTTGCGCCGATTACGTTCATCGCAAGGGTGAAAACAATGAGCGCTGCAACGATGATAAGAATAGCTTTAAAGGGCTTTGCGGATGATTTTACAGCCTCTTTTCCCCTTTCAATAACATCTCTACCGTTGACTTTCGGTCCGCCGAGCGAGCGCACAAAGCCGAGGATAGCTGAAAGCGCAAAAATAACTGTACAGATAACTACGCTTTCGATAATAAAGCTTAGAAATTCGGGGCTTTTAATGTTAAGCGGCGGAAGCTTGAACCAAAAAAGCAGAAATTCCGCTACTGCGCATATAAGAATTTTGATAACGATTGAAAGTTTTTTCATTAAAAAACCTCCCTGTTTTTATTTTTTGTAAAACTTCTCTACGCAAGCAAGCTTTACAGATGCACAAAGAACGCGCACCGCTTTTTCCAAATCCTTTACATCAAGATATGACGGTGCTATACGGATATTCTTGTCCTCGGGGTCATTTTTATACGGATATGTTGCGCCAGCGGGGGTAAGAGAGATGCCTGCATTTTTGCAAAGCTCAACGCATCTCTTGGCGCAGCCCGGAACATCAAGGCTGATAAAATATCCGCCACGGGGCTTTACATATTCTACACAGCCTAACGGCGCAAGCTCTCTATCGAAGGCTTCAATAACTGTTTCGAATTTAGGGCGAAGAATGTCTGCGTGCTTTTTCATATGCTCGCGAAGACCCTCACTATCCTTAAAATAGAGAACGTGACGAAGCTGATTTATTTTATCGTAGCTAATGGTCTGAATGGTCATTCTCTTTTTCTGCCAGTCGATATTGGCCTTAGAGCCGCCCATAGCAGCAACACCGCTACCTGCGAAGCTGATTTTTGAGGTTGAGAAGAAAATATAAACCATATCTTCAGTTCCAGCCTTCTCGCACTCTTCCATAATGTTAAGGAGCTTATCGCCCTCGTCATATAAATCGTGAATACAGTAGGCATTGTCCCAGAAAATACGAAAATCGTCTGCGGCAGGCTTTAAATTAGCGAGTCTCTTTACGGTTTCATCGCTATAAGTAATTCCCTGCGGATTTGAATATTTAGGAACGCACCACATTCCCTTAATGCTCTCGTCCTCGGAAACAAGCTTTTCGACCATATCCATATCAGGCCCCTCTTCTGTCATGGGAACGGTAATCATTTCAATTCCGAATTCCTCACAGATTGCAAAGTGGCGGTCATATCCCGGTGCGGGGCAAAGGAATTTTACACAAGGGAGCTTACTCCAAGGAGTTTTACCCTCTAATACGCCGAGAAGCATTGCACGAATTATGCAGTCATACATAATATTAAGGCTTGAGTTTCCGCAAACTATTGTGTTTTCGGGAGAAACACCTAAAAGGGGCGCAAACATTTCTCTCGATTCGGGAACGCCCTCCATAACGCCATAGTTACGATAGTCAAAATCATACTTAGTTATTATGTCACCGTCAAGGCAGGTCATAATATCATTACAGAGGTCAAGCTGCTCGCCGTTAGGCTTTCCTCTCGAGATATCTAATTTAAGTCCGAGCGCTACAGCCTCATCGTACTGCTTTTTGAAGCTTTCGTAAGTTAATTTAAGTTCCTCTTGTGTCATTTTACTGAGATTTGCCATTGTTTAAATCCTTTCGCTTGCAAAAATTCATTTTTGCCTATATTTTTGTTATTTTACCCCATAAAATGCAAGAACTTGCAAGCAATCTTGCAAGTTCCTATGTGTTTTGTGAGGCCGCAAAAGGATTTTGCAGTCAACTCACAGGTTCACATAAAGAATATTGCATTTAATCGGGTATTTACATTTTCTGCATATATTTTTAAGTTATCCCGTGAGTTGAGCCTGTATTTTTAGATTACTCTTACACGAATAACATTTTCTTTTAAAGCATCAGCGACATTCTCTGCACCGTCTGCAAAGTCTGCCATTGCATAGCCATATTCGCCTCTTGTGAATGCAGCGAACTTAGTTGCAGTTGCGAGAGCGGCGGCTACTTTTTCTGCCGCATCAGTTTTGTAAATTACACATACACGCTTGCAGCCAGCGGTTTTAACTCCGAGGTTAGCAGCGGGCATATTTACAGAGTTTACGATGTTTCCGTTTTCAAGATACTGTCGGATTTCGTCTGCTGCCATAACAGCGCAGTTATCTTCCGACTCGGGAGTTGAAGCGCCGAGGTGAGGAAGTGCGACAACATTTTCTACATCTATAACGCTATCGGTGGGGAAATCGGTTACATATCTTGCAATCTTGCCGTTTTCTAAAGCGGCGAGAAGGTCTGCATCGTTAACAAGAGCATCACGGGCGAAGTTAAGAATTCTGACTCCGTCCTTCATCTGAGCGATAGTCTCGGCATTAACCATACCGCGAGTTTTATCATTAAGAGGAAGGTGAAGTGTTATGTAATCAGATTCGCCGTAAAGATCAGCAAGGTCGGTTACAATTTTAGTGTTAGAAGGAAGTCTGAGAGCGCCGCCTACACTTAGGAAGGGGTCATAACCTACAACCTTCATACCGAGGGCGTCTGCCGCCTGAGCGACTAAGATACCGATAGCGCCGAGGCCCACGATACCGAGAGTTTTACCGAGAATCTCGGGACCTGTAAACTGCGACTTGCCTTTTTCTACGAGCTTTAAGGTTTCAGCTCCGCTTCCCTTTAAGGTTTTAGCCCAATCGGCAGCGGGGAGAATTTTTCTCGATGCTAAAAGAAGACCTGCAATAACAAGCTCCTTAACTGCATTTGCGTTAGCGCCGGGAGTGTTGAAAACAACAACACCCTGCTCTGCGAACTTATCAAGGGGAATGTTATTTACGCCTGCGCCTGCTCTTGCAACGCAGAGGGTTTCTTTTTCTAAAGCATACTCATGCATAGAAGCCGAGCGAACCATAATGGCGGTTGCGTTTTCGATGTCTTCTGCACAGGTATATTTTGCGCTATCAAGTCGGTTAAGACCGATAGCGGCAATTTTATTAAGTAGTTTTACGTTATACATAAATTGACCTCTTTTACTTTTGTTTAGCTTCGAATTCTTTCATAAACTCTACAAGCTTCTTTACACCCTCGATAGGCATTGCATTATAGATAGAAGCACGCATACCGCCAACCGAGCGGTGACCCTTAATGTTTACAAAGCCTGCGGCGGTAGCTTCCTTGCAAAACTTAGCATCAAGCTCTTTATCGCCTGTTACAAAGGTAACGTTCATAAGAGAGCGGTCTTCTTTATTTGCGGTTGCCTTAAAGAGCTTAGACTCATCTAAGAAATCATAGAGAACAGCCGCTTTTTCACGGTTGATTTTCTCCATATTCTCAATACCGCCAACGATATCGTTGATCCAATTAAGAACAAGCTTGTGAACATAGATAGAATATGTCGGAGGAGTGTTATACATAGAATCGTTGTCTGCCATTACCTTATAATCCATCATTGTGGGGGTAATGTCACGAGCGTTTCCTAAAAGATCCTCACGGATGATAACAACTGTGAGACCTGCAGGTCCCATATTCTTCTGTGCGCCTGCATAGATAACTCCGAATTTAGTTACATCAATAGGAGTTGAGAGGATGCAGGAAGACATATCTGCGATAAGGGGAATATCGCCTGTGTCGGGAATATAGGGGAAGCAGGTTCCGAAGATTGTATTGTTATAGCAAACATAAACATAGTCTGCATCGGGGCGGATATCCTCACGGGTAATCTTGGGGATATAGGAG
>JAZRHT010000010.1:0-2480 GCA_045644905.1 Oscillospiraceae bacterium | reverse complement strand
CGGAGAATACTGCGCCTTCTGTCCGCCTCTTATACAAGTTCGGCTTACCATTTCCTGCGGATTTTCGATTTGCTCGGTTGTTGCAGGTGGAGTTTGAGGTGCTTGTGGAGTGCTCGGCATAGTCTGACGCGGCTGAATAAGCGAAGATTGAGACTGAGGATTTAAAGGGCGCATCGGCGGATTTTGAGGAGAAAAAGCGGGTTGGCGCATTACTGGTCTTGCCTCACGTGGAGGTGTGTTTTGAGGTGTGTTTATAGATTCTGAAATTAGCTCATCTCCATCAAAAATAAGGTCACCTTGCTGGGTGTTTTGTTCAAAGGGCTCTCTGAAAAGGTTTTGTGGTCTATCAGACTCGGTTGCAACGTCGCCGTTCTCGGCTAAAATTTCCTCTATTCTTTGATTTAGCTTTTCGCTATCGGGGATAAACTTAGGAAACCGCTCTACTGCCTCTTGTTTTATAATTGGAGCAGGTTCGGGCATTTGTGCGGGTGCGGATTTAGGCTCGGGCGGTTTTGAATTAGATATCATTTTCTGCATCTCGGCTTTATATTTCTCAATAAGTTCGTCGGTTGTATACATTTTTTCGCTCCCTCCTAAAAGTCTTATGAAATTTCTATGCGTTTTTCTATTTTAAAATTACTTTTTTCCTTTTTGGGTAGTACAACGCTTATCGCCGTTTTAAAGGTTAGATATATATTTCCTTTTGAAAATACTATTAAAAACGCAAGAATTAAAATTGATATGCAAAGCAAAATTCCAACTGACAATGCATCGATTCCAATTAAAAAGAGGTTTCCTAATAGCTTTGAGGCATTTGCCGAAACAAAAGCAAAGACAAATGGCAAAACAACATCTCCAAATATATTTATTCTGTTTTTAGACACCACAAGAAGCCTTCTGATGCTCAGAAAAGCGTTAAGCATAGTCGATATGTAAACTACCGCAATATAGCCGTAGAGCCCCGTTTTAGGCACAATAAAATAAATCATAGCGATACTGACAACGGTATCAACACTGCTATATGCAAGCACTCTGTTATATTCCCCGAGACCCTTGAGCATTCCGTCGGCTATGCTATCAAGATACATGAACGGAATGAGCGGCGCCATTATTTCAATAAGCGCTCCTGCTCTATCACTAGAATATAAAACTTCGCCGAGCGGTTTTCCAAATACTATAAAATTTGCCGAAACAAAAAGCGAAAACATAAGGGTTAGTTTTATGGAAAGGTTTGATGTCTTGTTAATTTCACGGGATTTATTTTTGGTTTGAGCCTCTGTAAATTCAGGAATCAAAAGCATCGAAAACGACGAGAGAACAAAAGACGGAAAGAAAATTACCGGCATTACCATTGCACAAAGCGTTCCGTAACCTTCAAGGGCGGATGATTTTGAGGCTCCGTATTTGCGGAAGCCTATCGGTATCAGCACGTTTTCGACCGTTTGAAGTCCCGATTTAAGATAGGCACCCAATGCCGATGGCAGAGCGATAGCCAGAATTTTATTCCATATTCCATTGCTTTTAATAGATTTTTCCTTATTCGATTTAGCAAAAAAGTAAATTATAAGGAAAATGCCGCCGATAATTTCGGACACTGCGCCTGAAAGAACTATGCAGAGGCAGGAAAGCTCGATATTTCCCTTTGGAACAAGGTTAATAAAAACAAAAAAAGAAATAATTTGCGCCGCTTGTTCTATAAATCTCGAAACAAGGGTTACAGAAACGCTTCTAACGGCATAAAAATACCCCGAAATTGCCGAAGAAACAGAAATAAACGGAAGGCTTATTGCAAGTGCTTTGAGCAACAGAACGCATCTTTCATCGCATAAAAGGTATATTGCGATTGGCTCGGCATAGACGAGAATGACTATCATAGCAAGGCTTGAGAACAAAAGCGAATAGACAATACATCTTGTCATTACCGATTTAAAGCTGAATTTGCCCGATGCGATAGCCTGTGTTACGAGTCTTGTTGCGGCAAAATTTATTCCCGACGTTGCAAAGGTAACCGATATGCCGTAGATAGCGAATGTAAGCTGGTAAAGTCCCATGCATTCAGCACCGACCTTATTTGCTATCACAACTCTGAATGCTGTAAAAACAAGGCGGAGCAGAAATGTAAAGACTATTAACAGTAGCGCATTTTGGAAAAATCTTTTTTTGTTCATTATCTGCCGCCTTTTTACAAAAATAACTTGAATTTATTCTCTATTGCGAATATACTGAAATAAGAAAGTTATGGGAGGAATGCACGTGGCTGATATGATTTCAAAGGAAAAACTCGAAAAAGTGTTAAAAGCGCTTGAAAAGAACAATATTTCACCCTATTATGTCGAAAATGGGTGTAAAGCAGTTAAACTTGTCAGTTCTTTTATTGAAAAAGGAAGCGTTGTTTCATTCGGAGGCTCTGTAACACTATCTGAAGTCGGAGTTTTTGACCTCCTTAAAAACGGAGACTATACCCTCTTAGACAGAAATGC
>JAZRHT010000009.1:0-9439 GCA_045644905.1 Oscillospiraceae bacterium | reverse complement strand
GCTTTACGAATAAAGTTAGCTTAAAGCCTATAAAAACAAAAACCAGGAAGAGCTTTTGCTCTTCGCAGTTTTTTATTATAAATATAAAATCACAAAATGTAGGGGCGGTTCTCGTTGCGACACGGACACCTCGCGGCCCTGACAATCCACGGGATTGTCATCCACTACCGCTCGGCCGCTTCGCTACGCCTTCGACCGCCTGTTTTTTATTTTTCTAAATGATATTCGTTTATATCCTCTTTAAGCGAATCTTTAAACAAAAACAACTTGACAATGAAGGAATCAATTATATCTTCGTCAATAAAAATCCATTCATTGTTATCAGATAAGTAATATCTCGCATATCTTAGGTATTTATGTTTTTTCTTTTCTGTTACAGTTTTAATTGTTCGATTTATCATCGGAGCAATGTATTTTACTATTTCATCTTCGAATTCTTCCTGAGATTCATAATCCCACTCATACCAAGAAATCTCATCATCAATATCAGCGTTCAAGTGAAATTTGCCTTCTGATTTTATAATGCTTAAATTGAAAAATAACTCGGGCTTGTTCTTTGTGCCTGAAAATGCTATGCTGCCATTTTCATATTCGAGAAAATCCGAAACACCACTTTGCTCACTTATTTTATTTTTTATATTACATAGACAATTATCTGCCCTTGTAAAGTCCTCACCACTTGGGTTTGAGGAGTGAAAGCTTCTTAGTAATTTCACATAAATCATCTCTTTAATAAACTATTTTAAAACTTCTTCTTAATTCCACTCGTCGCAGAAGTTGCAGCAAAGATGCAAACTATCTCAATAGGGCAGACGATGGCGCATTTTATAAGCCGCTGGGCCCAGAAAGCCCAAACAAGCGGTGTTGAGTAAAGAATGTGAAGCCAAATCGGTGTCAAAATTAAATCTACCGCCACCATCACGATAAGCCTTGCGACGATTACTTCCCAGAGCTTAGGGCGCTTAGAATAGAAAAATATGCCGTAAATAAGTCCCGTAATCATGGCGTTTATGGTAAAGCCGGGAAAGTATGGTCCCGTCGGTCTTATAAGGCAGCCTAAAATGTCGGCAATACTGCCTACAGCCATAGCGGGAATAGGTCCTAAAAGAAATGCGGCAATCGAAATGGGAAGAAAGAAAAACGTAACATTAACACTCGTCGTAATGCCGAATTTAAAGAAAGATAAAACGCAGCTAATGGCAATGAACATAGCAGAGATGGCTATGCCTCGAGTTGTTTTGAGCGCATAAAGCGACTCTTTAAAGATATTTTTTTTCATAAAAAGAAACACTCCTTATGTAGTGCGTTGCTACATAAAGAGTGTTTTTTGCTCTGTTTATGCAGCAGCGGGATGCGACATCAAAACCGCAGCCTATCGGCTTTCGTCCGCTGACAACTCCCCGTTCAAACGGCACTACGGAATTTTTCCACGCTTTGATGTCTACTCTGTGATAAAGCGTATGTTTATTTATTAAGTTTAGCCTCGGCAGCTTTTAAGGTGTTCTGCATTAAAACTGCGATGGTCATAGGTCCAACTCCGCCGGGAACGGGTGTAATAAATGAGCATTTGGGGGCTACTGCCTCGAAATCGACGTCGCCGCAGAGCTTTCCGTCGTCCATTCTGTTAATGCCAACGTCAATTACAACTGCGCCCTCTTTAACCATATCTGCAGTAACAAATTTTGCACGACCAACCGCCGCAACAACAACATCTGCGCCTCTTACAACCTCAGAGAGATTCTTTGTTCTGGAATGGCAAATGGTAACTGTTGCATTTTTGTGCAGTAAAAGCATCGACATAGGCTTGCCAACGATGTTGCTTCTGCCCTTAACAACACAGTTTTTGCCTTCAAGGGAAATTCCGCTTCTTTCGATAAGCTCGATAATTCCCGAAGGAGTGCAGGGGGCAAAGGTGTAATCGCCAATCATAATTTTACCAACATTGACAGCGTGAAAAGCATCAACGTCCTTGTCGGGCGAAATAGCAGCGATAACAGCCTTTTCATCAAGATGGCGGGGCAGGGGAAGCTGAACTAAAATTCCGTCAACTTTCTCGTCCGCATTGAGCTTTTCAACTAAATTAAGAAGCTCCTCTTGTGTTGCGTCTTCGGGAAGCAGGAATTCAAACGATTCAATTCCGAGAGCTTCGCAAGCCTTTTTCTTGTTGTTTACATAAACCTTAGAAGCAGGATCTTCACCTACCAAAACAACCGCAAGACCAACCGAAATCCCCTTTTCTTTGAGTGCAGCAACCTTGTGCTTAACTTCCTCTTTAACCTCACTTGATATCTTTTTTCCGTCAATTATATTATACATATTGCGTCTCCCTTTATTTGTTTTCGTGGGACGAAGGGAGGTTTAATTCGTCTTCCTCATCGGAAACAGTATCGTGAATTTCCTCTGATTCCTTGCGTTCTTCCTCTTTTTCATCTTCAGTAGCAACACCCTCCAAAGCAAGCTGCTCTTTTACGGTGTCTATAATTTCATAGCACTCGTCGATGTATTCTTTTACAGACTCAATCTGCGCGCTTAAATCGGCAACTGTATCTTTGTTTGCTTGCTCATCATCGCTTTCGCCTGAATCGTCAGAAAATTCTTCTTCGCCCACAAGCTCGTCGGGGTCAACTGTATCATCGCTTTCAAATCTTTCAAGCAGGGTAGAGGCAAAGGTAACCTCCTCTAATGCGAGTTCGATTTTCTTGTTTACGATTTCTATTGTTTCATCGGTAGTCTGCATGCTTTCTGCAAGCTCCTCGAGGTCGCTTGCGGTTTCTTTAACATCATCGTCCGAAACTCGAGAGAGCGAGTGTTCTGCGCTCTCTAAAACCTCCTGAGCTTTAAAGAGCAGCCTCTCGGCTTTTTCAATAACAACGTCGTCAGATTCCATAAACTGCTCTTTTGACTCATCTGTGTCAACGTAAAGCTTTAAGAAATCAGGGTTATCTTTTCTCTTTTTAGAGATTATTACACGAAGTGCAATAATTGCCGCAACAGCCGCAACCGCTATTAAAATGCTAAGTAATTGAGAAACTCTAAAGGGTCCAATCATAAGACTGTCGGTGCGAACACCTTCGATAAGAGCTCTTCCGGTGCCGTACCAAGCGGCATAGAAGAGCATAAGCTCGCCGTCAAACTTGCGGTAATTTTTATATGCAAGCAGAACGATAAAGCCCAAAATACACCAAACCGATTCATAAAGGAAACAGGGATGAACGGGGTCCTGTGGGTTAATCAAAATACCTTGATCGAAATATAAATCAGCGGCAACAGAGCTTAAGTATTCTGCTGTCTTTTCGCTGTACATACCGAAGATCGAGTCGGTATTTGTGCCAAATGCTTCCTGATTTACAAAATTTCCCCATCTTCCGATTGCTTGACCGATAAGAAAACCGCCTGCGGCAAGGTCAAGGCAAGGACGGAAACGGCATTTAGTAATGCGGGAAGCAATAAACGCCGAAACAAGACCCAATATAAGTCCGCCGTAAATGGCGAGTCCGCCGTCACGAATGTTTATGATATCGGCAAAACTCTTGTAATTTTCGATGTTAAATAAAACGTAATAAAGCCTTGCGCCGATAATTCCGAAAAATAATCCGACGATACCGAGGTCGAGAAGCTTGTCGGAGTTGATGCCGTATTTCTTGGCCTGGGTTACTCCGTAGATAACGGCGAGAATTGCGCCAACAGCAATCAAAATTGCATACCAATAAACTGCAAAGTCGCCAATTACAAAGGCTTCTCTTGCGATATTAAATTTGAGTCCGAGTTTAGGAAACTCTACTAAAACTTTGTCCATATTTATTCTGTCCTTTCGATAAATTACATAGGAGAAACAATGGAGATAGAACTGCGCTCTTCATTTAGCTGGGTTTTGAATCTCTTTTCGAGATCTTCAAACTCGATATTCTTAACGCATTCAAGCGAATCAAAAGCATCATATCCCTCGAAATAAGAGGAAAGCATATCTGTTGCAACCCTCTCAACAACGCTCATTTTAGAAACTCTCGCGCCGTAGAAGGATTTTTTAACTCCGTCAAAGAGCTCTCTTGAAAGCCCTTCTTTGCGAATGCGAGCAATTTCGTCGCAAATCTCGTCGTAAACCTTCTGAACGTCGGGAGCTTCGCCGCCTAAAATGTTAATTAGGTATCCGTCGCCCGCCATAACGTCGGTGCCGAAGGTGGAATTTATGATTCCTTCATTATATAGTCTCTGATAAAATTCGGTTGACTCGCCGAAAATCATTTCAAGCAGCATTTCGTTCATTATCTGTCCCTTGAGGGAGTCAGTTTCGTCGGGTTTTTCCTTAAATCCGATTTCGAAAAGCGGCATCGCAACCTCTAATTTTTTCTCGGTTTTCTTAAGGAAAATATCCTCAGGCTCGTTGGGAATGATATTTTCAATTACAATGTCCTCGCAAACAGGAAGAAGCTTGTCGCAAAGCTTTAAAACCTCTTTAGAATCGAAATTTCCTGCAATCGAGAGCGCCATATTGCTCAGGTTATAAAATGTGTTATAGGTTCTGTATAAAAGCTCGGGAGTGATTTCAGAAATTGTCTCAACCGTTCCTGCAATGTCGATTCTGATGGGGTTTTCCCAATATAGAGCTTTTAAAAGTCCTAAAAATACACACCAGGAGGGGTCATCCTCGTACATTCTGATTTCCTGACCGATTATGCCTTGCTCCTTCTCGACAGTTTCCTTTGTGAAATAAGGGTGAGTTACAAAGTTCAAAAGAATTTCAAGCGACTCGTAAATCTTTTCAGTTGCTGAAAAGAGATAGCAGGTGCGGTCAAATGAAGTATAGGCGTTTGCATTTGCGCCGGTTCGAGAGTAGCTTGCAAATGCATCCTCAACCTCGCCCTCAAAGAGCTTGTGCTCTAAAAAGTGAGCGATTCCGTCGGGAACGGTACAAATATCTTCTTCGCCTTTTATTCTGAAGCTGCGGTTTACCGAGCCAAACTTTGTGCCGAACAGAGCATAAACGCTATTGTACTCTGGCATTTCGTGAAGCAGAATGGTAAGTCCGCTTTTGTGTTTTATTTTAAGATAACTCTCGCCTAAAGCCTCTGAGGAAATAACTGTTTTGATTGTTTTAGCCATCTATTTTTCCTCCTTTGGCGACATAAAGTAAATGGTATCGAGGCTAACCTTTTGTGCGGCTTCAATAATGTCCTCTTTAGAAACCGCCAAGAGTTTATTGAGCTCGTTTTCGGGCGTTGTTTCATTGCCGGAAATAAGGCGAGGCAGCAAAAATCCCTCGATTTTTCCAATGCCGTCGGATATTCCGGTGTAAATATTGTTAAACAGTTTGCGTGCGTTTTCGATTTCCTCATCAGTAACATCGCCGTTTTGTATAGCCTGAAGCTGAGCGAGTATCTCGGTCTGTGCTTTTTCGCGGTTCTCGGTTTCAATACCGCTGTTTACAAAGATTGCACCCTTAAAATGATCGTAAGCTGCCGAGCAATAATAGCAAAGGCTCAGCTTCTCGCGGACATTTAAAAAGAGCTTTGAGAAAGGCGCTCCGCCTAAGATAGCCGCCATAACATTCATAGCGGCCTCTCCCTCGTCGTTTGCTGCGGTATCGCAGGTAAATCCAAGCGAAAGCTTTCCTTGAGTTATGTTAAATTCCTCGGTCTTTTTAGTTATATTCTGAGATTTTCTTTTGATTTCTGAAGAAATTTCATAGGGCTTTTCTCTCTCGGCAGAGGAGAGGAAAGAGGAAGTAAAGATTTCCTTTGCTGCCGCACTGTCGCCACAGCCGGTAAAAATAATCTCAATGCGCGCTTTTTTAAGAAGCAGATTATATGCGTCAAAAACATCGCGTCTGTCGAGATTTTCGGCACTCTCTAAGCTTCCGTATCGGCTTATTGCGGCATTATGACCCTCAAACATAATTTCCGAGCATCTCTTTTTAGCAAGTGCAACCTTGTCGTTGAGCTCGGCTTTTATTGTGTCGATAAGCGCCTGCTTTTCGGTCTCGAAGGTCTTTTCGCAGAATGCTCCGCCTTCAATAACAGGGTCAAGCAGAAGACCGCAGAGAATTTTTGAAACCTCGGCTGTTATATTTTCGCCACCCAGGGTGTATTTATCGTCTATCGCAACAATCGAGAGGGAAAGGAGCTGAGTGTCACCAGCCTTGCGAACGTCAAAATCGCAGGATGCGCCATATAGAGAATTTAAAAGCCTTGAAAACTGCGCCGCATCGGGGCAGGCTCTAAAGCCTTTTCTTAAAATAAAGGGCAGAACTGCAAACTGCGAAGCTGTGTCCTCACAAAGAGGCGCCGCAAGTGTTACAGAAATGCGGTTTGCCTTAAATTTATCACTTCTGACCTCGGTAAAATAAATACCGTCGGCGATGGCGGTGCGTTTAAGCTCAAAATCCATAAAAAGTCCCTTTCAATTTACAAAATTTGCTTTTTATAGTATATCACAAAAGACTACTAAATAACAATACTTTTCGCTCTTTGTTTACAAAAAAATAAAAAGACGCCTGCACAATGCAGACGTCTTTTATTTTTTACTGCTCTACTGCGTAAACGCAAACTCTCTTGCGGTCACGACCCACTCTCTCGAATTTAACCTTGCCGTCAATTTTAGCAAACAAGGTGTCATCCGATCCGATACCGACGTTCTCGCCGGGATGGATGTGAGTACCTCTCTGGCGAACGAGAATGTTGCCGGCAAGAACAAACTGACCGTCAGCACGCTTTACGCCAAGACGCTTGGACTCGGAATCACGGCCGTTCTTGGTCGAGCCGACTCCCTTTTTATGAGCGAAGAATTGAAGATTTAAGCGAATCATTGTTACACCTCCGTAACCGTAATATTGATTGTGTCGGGGTAATCCTCAGATAAAACTTCAAGCTGAAGTTTTAAAGATGAGAGGAGAACCTCGCCTGTTTTAGTTCTTTCAGCGAGATTTAGAACGATTTCGTTCTCTAAGACATCTACATCTGCATTGATTTTTGCAATCTCGGTGATTCCGTTTAAAACAGTCATAACCGCACTGGTTACTCCTGCGCAAACGATATCGCCTCCGAAATCGGCATATCCTGCGTGACCTTCAATAGAGAAGGCGGTGTAGAAGCCCTCGCTCCTTAGAAAATTTGCCTTAATCATAAGAAATTAAGCGTTGATTGCATCGATCTGAACCTTAGTGTAAGGTTGTCTGTGACCGATTTTACGCTTGCTGTCCTTCTTGGGCTTGTAGGTGAAAACAGTGATCTTCTTCGCCTTGCCGTTTTTGAGGACCTTTGCGGTTACAGTTGCACCCTTTACATAGGGAGCGCCGATCTTGGTTTTACCCTCGTTTTCAAGGATAATAACCTTGTCGAAAGTAACAACATCGTCAGTGTTAACATCGAGCTTTTCGATGAATAAAACATCACCCTGCTCAACACGATACTGCTTTCCGCCAGTTTCAATAACTGCGTACATTGTGGGCACCTGCCTCTTCTGTAATCTCGCTGTTTAAGGCGACGGAAATCCGTGCTTGTTTTGGGCGCAGTACACCCTGCCTCAACCATGCGGCTTAAATATGATACCATACTCTTTGCCCAATGTCAAGAAAAATCTGCAAATTATTTGCTACTTTTTAGCTTCTCAAAAAACTCAACAATCGCAAACTTCGCTTCGTATTTTGGACTGGTTATTGTGTCGATTTCCTGAGCTTTAAAAACGTCGTCAACCTGCGCATTTGCTCCTGCCGCAGGGATGCAAAGGGTAGGGAATATAACGCACCACCAGTTTTTGCCACGAGCCTTGCCGATTTCAATTCTGAGAGCTTTGTAATTGCCTGCAGGCATTGTTACGTCCTCGTATTTTCTCGTTTCAAAATACATCTCGCAAATATAGGCGCGAACATTATAATCATATCCCTGCTTTTTTATTTCCGCTCTTGCGATTTCTTCTATTTGGGGAAGGTTGATTTCAGCCATTTCCAAAGCGGCATTAAGGGTCAGCGCTCCGTCAAAAAGCTCGCCCGAATGCTCCAAAATAGCATCGCGCACTGAAAGCTTGAGATTCTGGTCTTCTTCTGAGTCAGAGTTGGCTAAAATATGAAGGCGCAAAACCTCGCTGCGCACATTTTCACAACTTCCCGCAAACGCCGTAAAACTGCTTAAAATAATTGATACAATAAGTCCTACTAAAACTGCAAATTCTGTCCTTTTCATAAAATTAGTCCTTTCTTTTTGTCTTGCGAGAGGATAATTGGCAAAAAATCTCAGACTATTCAATAAACTGCAAATTATTTGACTAAAAGCCCCCTCGGTTGTATAATAAATATGTTAGTTATTTCTAACACGATTGGAAGTGATAAAGTATGCAATTTGATATAAAGGGAATGAGCTGTGCCGCTTGTAGCGCAAGGGTCGAAAAGGCAGTTTCCTCGCTCCCTACCGTCGAGGAGTGCAGTGTAAACCTGCTTACAAACTCTATGGTGGTTGAGGGTTCGGCAACAAGTGAAGAAATCATCGCCGCCGTTGAAAATGCAGGCTATGGAGCGAGTGAAAAAGGTAAAAAGCAAGCCTCCCCCAAGAGTGAAAAAAGCGAAACCAAGAAAATTATTATAAGGCTCTCAGTTTCGTCGGTGCTACTCCTTATACTGATGTATTTTTCAATGGGACATATGCTCGGCTACCAGCCAAACTTTCCTAATATTCTTTTTTACCCCGGATTTCTTTATCATACACGGCAAGCGACAGCACAAATGTTCCTTGCTCTTGCGATTATGATAATAAACGGTAATTTTTTTACAAGCGGCTTTAAGGGACTTATAAAGGGCGCTCCCAATATGGACACCCTTGTTGCTCTCGGTTCGGGCGCATCTTTTGTGTATAGCGTGGCGCGGCTTTTTGAGAGGCTTTATATAGAGACGCGAACGGAAGACAGCATGCTTATCCTGCACGATTTGTATTTCGAATCCGCCGCAATGATTTTAGTGCTCATAACTGTCGGGAAACTCTTGGAATCTATTTCAAAAGGCAAAACCACCGACGCAATAAAGAAGCTAATGAGCCTTTCTCCCAAAACCGCAACGGTTTTAAGGGACGGCAAGGAAACAGTAATTCCGATAGACGATTTGAAGGTCGGAGATGTTTTTATAGTCAAAGCAGGCTCAAGTATTCCTGCTGATGCAGTTATTTTAAAAGGCTCGCTGACAGTTGACGAATCGGCACTAACCGGCGAGAGCCTTCCTATTGAAAAAGCCGAGAGCGAGCATATTTCTGCCGCAACTATTTGCCGCTCGGGATATGCCGAGTGCAAAGCTGTGAAGGTCGGCGAAAATACAACCCTCTCGCAGATTATCAAAATGGTAGAAACCGCTGCATCAACCAAGGCTCCAATCGCCAAAATTGCCGATAAGGTTTCGGGCATATTCGTTCCGGTTGTTATGGGAATTGCTCTTGTAACGGCGATAGTGTGGCTCATTTTAGGT
>JAZRHT010000008.1:0-2217 GCA_045644905.1 Oscillospiraceae bacterium | reverse complement strand
TCAATGTATTTACTTTGTTTCTGCGCTGAGCGATATGCTTCCCAAGGGATTCACCTATGCGCAGTACGCAAGGCAGGGATTTTTTGAGCTTTGCGCCGTCTGTGTTATAAACTTTGTTATAATTACCGCTATAACAATTTTCACAAAGGGAAATGCCGGCAAGGAATCAGTTTTCCAGAGAATTTTAAAGATTATGCTCTGCGTTTTTACCGAGGCACTCGTCGTTATTGACCTTGCAAAAATGATGCTGTATATTGGGCAGTTTGGACTTACCCAAAAGCGAGTTGTGACCTCTTGGTTTATGATTTTATTAGGCCTTTTATTCATCATTCTTCTTTTAAAACAGTTTATTCCCAAATTCAGAATCACCCTGCCTTCCATAGCAGTTACGCTTGTTCTTTCGGCAGTTTTGATATTTGGAAACGTCGATGCCTGCGTTGCAAAATACAATGTCTGGGCATATCAAAACCAAAAACTTGAAAGCATTGACATAAATATGATGTACGAGCTTGATGATAGCGCAGTAAAATATGTTTTACCGCTTAGAAATGACCCGGATTACCTTACGCAATTAAATGCATACGATTATCTACAAAACAGAGCGAAGATAATTGAGAATAAGGACATCTGGGAATACACGCTTCACACCATAAATGCAAAAAGGCTTCTTAAAGATGCCAAGATAGTATAAAAATAAACCCCGAGGCTATGCCTCGGGGCTTTTCTTTTTTACTCGATATCTAAAACCTTGTAGCCTGCGTTTTCGACTAATGCTTTTAGGGTTTCGTTTGAGGTTTCCTCAGAGAAAGTTACAATAGCGGTGCCGCTTTCGTGACTAACCTCTGCAGAAGCAACATAGCTTTGCTCCTCTAAAGCTTTCTTTACTCTGCCCGAGCAATGGGGGCACATCATTCCCTCGATTTTCATCAGTCTTTTCATTTGTTTTTTCTCCTTTTTAGGTTTGTTATTTGCTTTAAAGAAGTTTAGTCTGAGCGCATTTGTTACAACACAGAAGCTCGAAAGGCTCATGGCGGCGGCGCCGAACATTGGACTTAGCTCCCAGCCAAGAAGCGAAATAAACGCTCCTGCGGCGAGCGGTATTCCCAAGGTGTTATAAACAAATGCCCAGAATAGATTTTCCTTTATGTTTTTAAGGGTTTTGCGGCTGAGTTTTATTAGAGTTGCTACGTCAGAAAGGCTACTTTTTGTAAGCACAATATCGGCGCTATCGAGGGCGATATCCGTTCCTGCTCCGATAGCGACACCTGTATCGGCTATTGTGAGGGCTGGGGCATCGTTAATTCCATCGCCCACCATCATAACGTTTCCTGCTTCTTTGAGCTCTTTTATGGCGCTCATTTTATCATTCGGCAGGAGGTTTGAAAAGGCTATTGTTATGCCCGCCTTGTCCGCAATTGCGTTGGCGGTTCGTTCATTATCGCCCGTTAGCATTATGACATGAAGTCCCATATTTTTAAGGGTTTCTATTGCCTCGCGGCTATCCTCTCGAATTTCGTCTGCAACTGCGATGATGCCTAAAAACTTATCATCCAAAGCAAAATAGAGCGGTGTTTTGCCCATATCAGAAAGCTGCTCGCCTTTTTTTATAGCCTCATCAGGCAAATGGCTCAGCAGAGCCAAATTTCCTCCGACAAGGTTTTTACCATCTATGAGAGCGGCTATACCTTTTCCGCTCAAAATCTCGACGTTCTCGGTTTCATAAAGTTCGATATTTTTTTGCTCTGCGTACTCTACAATAGCCTTTCCCAAAGGGTGCTCGCTTTTCTTTTCAAGCGAGTAAGCATAGCTTAAAAGTTCGCTTTCCGAAGCGTTTTCGAAGGGAATTATATCGGTAACCTCAGGATGACCTTTGGTTATTGTTCCGGTTTTATCGAGGGCGACAATTTTGGTTCTACCTGCGCTCTCGAGAGCTGCGGCAGTTTTAAATAAAATTCCGTTTCTTGCTCCCACTCCGCTACCGACCATAATGGCAACGGGGGTTGCAAGCCCTAATGCACAAGGGCAGCTTATAACAAGCACCGAAACCGCTCTGGCAAGCGAGAATCCGATTTCCTTACCTAAAATGAGCCACACTATCGCCGTTACAAGAGCAATTCCCATAACAACCGGAACGAATATGCCCGAAACCTTATCGGCAATTTTGGCGATTGGAGCCTTGGTTGATGCAGCGGTTTCTACCATTTTGATAATCTGCGA
>JAZRHT010000007.1:0-4749 GCA_045644905.1 Oscillospiraceae bacterium | reverse complement strand
GTTTCTCGCAGGAGCAGATTTTGTCAGAGCCGAAACAATGGTCGGACACACCACTACCCTTTTATCGCAGGTCAGACCTGCCGCAGAGGCGCTCGGCAAGGGCACTTGGGGAGTTCACATTGCAATTCATCACGCATTCCAGCCCCACCACGAGATACATTTAGGACAGTATTTCCTATCCTTAATGCAGCCTTGGATGATGGGCGCAAACGTTTTATACGAGGAAGACTCGCTGTTTGTTCTCTTTAAAGAGGAAAGACAAAGCTGGGACGACTATCTCACCCGTGGCAAGCGAGATATGACAAGAAACTTCTTTAAATTCGCTAAAACCCATTCGAGACGCGGCAAAAATGTTAGAAAAATCGCTTTCTTAGAGGGTCGCTATGCCGCTCCATTTAATGGATTTATCTGCGATTATGAGCAGGATCCCCATTACAGCGTTTGGGGTTATTTTGGAAATCCCAAAAAAGAATGGGGCCACGCTTCGCCCGAAAAATGTCGCCAGCTTCTTGACGTTTTAATGCCCGGCGCAAGCACACACCCGCTCCGTCAGAAGTTCGAGGCTCGCAGATTCTTCTTCTCGGGCAGCCCTTACGGAGAATTTGACTGCACTCCCATCGAGGCAAATAGCGAGTATTTCGAAAAATACAAGCTGCTTCTCAACCTCGGCTGGAATACAGCACTCAGCGAGGACTGCGATAAGCTTAAAAAATACGTTGAAAACGGCGGAATTCTTTTAACAGGTATTCCCCAGTTCTCAACTCACGTTAAGAGAGATTTTCTCTCTGATATGAGTGAGCTTGCTCTTATTAACGGCGGAGATCTTTCGGATATCTGCGGTATTAAAGTTTTAGGAAAAGGCGAGGAATATTCGGGCAACTTTAACTGCATAGATAGAGATAAAATGCCCGCTCCTGAGCTCTCCAGCCTGCCTAGCGACAGCACCGAGGAAGACGGAAAGGCACTTCTCGCTGACATTGAGCTTTGCGGAGCTGAGGTTGTCGCTTGGGATTACTTTACAGGAAAGCCTATGCTGGTTCGCCATAGGCTTGGAAAAGGCTATGTTTACACCTTTACTCTCTGGGCATATCCCGGACACGAGAAGTTCCAGAGCTTCTGTGCAAGCTTTATCGCTAAGCTCTCGGGCGAAACCCTTGACGACATTTATGTTAAAGATGACACCAGCGAGGTTTTCTGGAGCGTTTGGGACGATAACGGCAGCAAAAAGGTTATGCTTATAAACACCGACTGGACAACTAAGGGCAACGTTAAAAACGTTACTCTCGTTGCAGACGGCAAGGAGCACTGCATAGATGTTCGAGAAAGAGAGCTTGTTATGGTTTCTCTTGATGGAGATATAAAAGTTGAAAACTTTTCAATCTAATATTTAAATAAAAAGCTCCCTCTATCGAGGGAGCTTTTTTATGCAGATTTTTTAGTCGGTTCATTACCTATACTTTCTGAGGTTTTTAGCATATTTTCGGCAAAGATGCCATAGCCACGAGCAGAGTCGTTTACGAAAACGGGACTTATTGCGCCGACTAATTTGCCGTTTTGGATAATGGGGCTGCCGCTCACGAGTGTGTGATAATAGGACTAACACTCTTCTATCCATAAATACAAATAACAGCAAAAACACCCTGCCGAGTGGCAGGGTGTTAAATCTTATATTATGTTAATGCATTAATACTGATCCATCTCGTAGTAATTATCTAAATTAGCGGGAGCAGTTACGGCAACATCTTTGCCGCAGCTGACAAAGGTAATAGAATTGGAAGAATCATAAGTAACCTTATCGCTTCCTGCTGTGATTTCAGATACAAAGGAAACCTTAAATTCTTTAACATAACCGTCAGCAACAGTAACAACAATAGTACCATTCTTGGTTGTTGCCTGACTTAAGTCTTCACCAACTACGTCGTATACAATTGCGGTAACAGCATCTTTGTATAGAGTCTCAATCGTTGCTTCGTCGGCAGCAAGAGTAACAGTAAGACTTCCGTCGTCATTCTTTTTGCTCTCTGCATTTGCAAAAAGGGCTTCAGGAAGTGCTACAACAATACTTTGGGGAGCGCCTACCTCTTTAGCAAACTCTGCAAAAGAGCATTTTGACTTATATGTACCCATTTCAGCGTTACCGAAATATCTCCACTCACCATCAAAATACTCATTAAGGTCTGCGGTATAACCTTCCATAGTACGCTTGCCGGTTGCAAGAGCTTTAGGCTTATCGGTATCAAGGGCAGTAGCTTTAATGTTAACGTCTGAAGAATTTTCGGACTTGTTGCCCATAAGGTCGGTCTTAAGCAGGGTGTCAACGTCTGCATCATAGGACTTTGCCTCAAGGGTGTTTTCAATAGCTTTGGAAACGGTTTCATAAACCGAATCGCCCGAATTGTTGGCGCCACCGCCGCCGTTGCCGCCGTTTGAGCCGCCGTTGCCGCCGCAACCTGCAAGGGTCAATGTGAGAAGAGCGATTGCCAGTGCCATGGTTAATGCGATAAACTTTTTCATAATGTTTAGTCTCCTTTTTATTTTTGTATATAAAAATATATACTACTAAAATAAGTGAAATGGCAATATGCCTACGAAAGATATTTTTCTCCGCTGTCGAGTTGCTTGGCTTTGTTCAGCAGCTTTTCTCGAAGCTGTGCAGGAGTGAGGTTCGGGTTCTTTTGCAAAAGGCGGGCGGCGCGAGCGGTGACAAAAGCGGCAGAATATGACGTTCCCTTATCTTGACGGGACTTTCCGCTGAGCATTTTGATTTCCACATTTTCGCCGCAGGCGTAAAGGTCGACCCAATCGCCACGCTGAGAGAAATCGGAAATAGCTGTTCCTTTTTTGTTTACCGAGCCAACTGCAAAAACACTATCATAGCCTGCGGGGTAATACTTAAATTCGCCGTCGGTAGCATAATCGTTACCTGCGGAGGCGACTACCAAAACGCCCTTTTCTTCTGCATAGGCGACAGCCTCGCGGACAGAGGGTTTATCGAGAATTAACCCCACACTTAAATTGATGATTTGGCAGTTATAAACGTCCACCGCATCCCGAATCATTTGAGCAAAGGTATCGTTATCCACCTGCTCTATTTCGCCCTTATTGTAGGCGTTGCTCACCAAAGGGACAAACTGCGCCTGCGGAAGCTCCTTTAATATGACCGATGCTACCGCCGTGCCGTGACCGTAGGTATCCTCGGTGGATTTTGTGGGGTCTATATAATTTTTGCCCTCTAAAATATTGTCGCTGTCGATGGCGCTTGTAGAGATACCCGTATCAATAATGCCGATGATGACAGGCTCACGTGTTACATATTCCACCGCATATATAATGCCGCCGACAAGGCACAAGCACAGCAGGATACAAAGGATGCGTATCAGACGCTTTTTCATAGTTTCACTCCGTTTTGCGTTACCTCCTTCTGACGAGGGAGGTGGATTTTTGCGTAGCAAAAAGACGGAGGGAGAGAATTAAAAATCCGATAAATAATATGTTTTCTCTCCCTCAGTCACCTTGCGGTGACAGCTCCCTCGTCAGAGGGAGCCAAGGGTTAGTGCGGTAGTTTTGAGAGAAGCGCCATAGAGAACCTATGGCGCTTGTATTGGGTTTTGTGCGTTATTTAGTCAATTTTGTGGGGAGTAGAGATATTTTTAATATCCCTCCACCGCTTACGCGGTCCCCCTCCCTTTAGGCAAGGGAGGCTATTGCGATTAGTTGCCGAGGATGTCCTTAACGTTGGCGGTGACAGTACCGATGTTGGACTTGAAATCGCCGCCGACGCCGCTTACGGGGAAGGCAAGATACAGGTTGATAACGTTCTGAATTTCATCAGCCGAAATATCCTTCTTTGCCTTTACCTTGAACACAAGGGAGTTTGTGCCTGTGCCGTTACTTACGTAGGTCGGACTCTCGAAATAGGGGCTGAGCTTGGAGGACAAGCTCAAGGTCGGTGTGCCGCTGATGGAGTTAATCGGCTCGTTGTAAATGACCGTGATATACGCCTCATCACCCTTCTTATAGGCGGTGGTAGCCATTGGTGCGGCAGATTTCACAGTTGGCTTTGCGGTGTCAACACGTCTTACCGTAACCTTTAGGTCTGCGACTGTAACGTCGCACAAAGCAGGAGCTATCGCGATACTCGCTTCGTCGTTGCTCGTTACTATCATCTCAGCAAGGGTAATAACACCGGTTCCTTGTCGTGATTTAGCATATTTGCTTATTGTCCCTCCATTAAAATAATGTCCATTGTCAAGAAAAACTTTAACTTGTGTAGGCAATAATGCTGCAGCGGATGTAGGACTATAAGATGTTATATTCGCAGAAAGGGTATATCCGTAGCTCATGCCGCCAACGTTATTGCAGTAGTTATTAAAACCGCTTGAAAATGCGGTTGCAATCTTGACCTTACTGGTTGACACATACTTATTGCTCTTAACAGTTTTGGAAGTGGAACCATCCGTAAATGTCAGATTTATGGTGCCGGTGAACAAATCTTTTGACAGCTGATAACTGGTTGCTACAGGCATAGTTCTCGTTACACTCTTGGTGCCCACAGTACCCACAAGACCGCCTGCGGTGTTTTCGATCTTATAGATCTCAACCATGTACTTACGGGCGGTGCCGCCGATCTGCCAGCTTGCGGGAGGATCGTTGGCAATAGAGGCATCCTTTTCGGTAACATAGAATTCCTTGGTATCCGCATCGCTCGGGCCGAAGGAGAGAACGGCGTAGCTGTGGATAAAGTGGTAT
>JAZRHT010000006.1:0-4703 GCA_045644905.1 Oscillospiraceae bacterium | reverse complement strand
TCGAGAATGATATAATCAAAGGATTTTTCAAATTCGGAAACGAGAGCCTGCATTCTGGGGGATGCAAGAAGCTCGGCGGGATTGGGAGGAACTGCTCCCGCAGGAAGAACAAAAAGATTTTCTACCTGAGTTTTGGAAACGGCGGTATTAACGTCGGAAAAACCTGCTAATACGTTTGCAAGACCGGGACTTCTTTTGATTTCAAAAAGGCGGTGGCTCTTGCCTCTTCTAAGGTCACAGTCGATAAGCAGAACGCTTGCGCCCATTTCAGCAAAAGAGGTGGCGAGCTGGGATGCAACTGTGCTTTTTCCTTCGCCTGCAAGGGGGCTTGTTATCATAATCTTGCGGCAGCCTTCCTTAGCAAGCGAAAACAAAACATTTGTTCTGAGTGTTTTATATGCCTCGGTGAAGAGAAAACTATGTCTGCTACCAACAAGGATATCGCTCTGAACCGTTACTTTTTTCTTTTTATTTTTAAACAAATTCATAATATCCCCTCCGATTATTCAACTCTGCTGATCATTCCGAGGACAGGATATTTTACGCAGCTGCGAATATCCTCTTCATTGCGGATTCGTTTATCAAGCTTTGCCACAAGAAGTACGATGCAGGCACTGAGAACAAAGCCAACAACTGCGCCGAGAGCCGAATTCACGGCAAGGTTTGAAGGCTCGGGGGCGGTGGGCTTTTTGGCACTTCTTAGGATCACTATTGAGCCTGTATCGTCAAAATATTGTCTTAGGGTGTTAGGAGCGATTTCCTCAATAACCTTTGCAATGAGATAGCTGTCTCTTGCCGAAGAAGTTGTAACCTTAACAGCAAGAATCTGCGAATTGTCAACCGCGTCCATAGAAAGTGTACGACGGATTTTAGCAGCGCCGTAACCAATGTCGGTCGTAAGAGCATCTTCGATTTTTTCGGAGAAGGAATAGTCCTTCATAATAGCGATGTATGCTTCGGTAAGGTCGCGAGAAGCAGCAAGAGTACCTGTCGTGGCACTAATATCCGATGCAGCATTAACGTGCATTGTGACCTCGCAGGTGTACCGTTTTACCTCGGTTATTTTCGTATAGGTAAAGAAAGAAACAAATCCGACCGCAAAGCCAACAAGAAGAATCGGAAGGCGGCGAATCATAAGCAGAAAAAAATCTTTAAAATTTATCTCCATTTTCCTATTCCTTTCGCAATTAGTTACATATAAATCCATTTTGAATTATACCCCAAAATCGCTTGTTTGTAAACCCTTTTGAGTAAAAAAACGCCCGACTGGAATAAAAAGTGTATTTCAGTTCAAAATATTTCATATACTTATTTGAAAGGAGTTGGCTCTTTTGCAGGCAGCGGCTTATTTACAACAGTTTTTTAAAATCGGAAAAGTGTCGGAGGCAAAAAAGAGTTTACAAGCGCAAGAGACAGATCCCATCCTGCTCGAAATCTGGGAGGTTACAAAAAAACTCGAAAATATAAAGTGTAGATTTAATTTCGAGGTTGACAACGATATGATAGAGGCTTGCATCTACGAGGAGCGTGCCCTACTTTCTCGATACAGTTTTCTTTTAGCTCTCGCAAAGCAAAAGGGGCTTTGTCAAAGCCCCGTTAGCAAGATTTTATCGGCCAAAAACCTAAACGTATAAAAAAAGAGCAGGCATAGTGCCTGCTCTTTTGTGTTTCTTAGTAAACGATGGTGCCCTCAGTGTCCTTATCAAAGATCTGAACTCTGTTAGGATCGATAGCGATCTGAATTTCGTCGCCACTGATAACGGTGGTTCTGGGAGCAACGCGAGCGGTCATATTGATGTCCTCGCAGTTGATGTAAAGATAGGTTTCTGCACCCATGAGCTCGGTGATTTCAACTTTACATTTGATAACACCGGTAGTAGCCTTTGCGATGTACTCCTCGTCATCCTTAAGGCACTCAGGACGGATACCCATGATAACTTCTTTACCAGCGTACTCGGCAATCTTGGTTCCCTTAAGTTTTTCCTCGGGGATAATAACCTGATACTTAACACCCTTCTTGGTCTTTGTATCCTCAGAGCCGAACTCTACTGCATACTGTCCATTCTCAAGGTCAATGATCTTAGACTCAACAAAGTTCATCTGGGGAGTTCCGATAAAGCCTGCAACGAATACGTTAACGGGCTTGTTGTAAAGGTTTGTGGGGCTGTCAACCTGCTGAATAAAGCCGTCCTTCATAACGACGATTCTATCAGCCATGGTCATAGCCTCAGTCTGGTCGTGGGTAACGTAGATGAAGGTGGTTCCGAGTTTCTTATGGAGCTTGGAGAGCTCGGTTCTCATCTGTGCACGAAGCTTAGCATCGAGGTTGGAGAGAGGTTCGTCAAGAAGGAAGACCTTAGGCTCACGAACGATAGCACGACCGAGAGCAACACGCTGACGCTGACCACCCGAAAGAGCCTTGGGCTTTCTATCGAGAAGGTGAGTGATGTCGAGGATTCTTGCAGCCTCTTCAACGCGCTTTCTGATTTCCTCCTTAGGAGTTTTACGGAGTTTAAGGCCGAATGCCATGTTCTCGTAAACAGTCATATGAGGATAGAGAGCATAGTTCTGGAAAACCATGGCGATATCTCTGTCCTTAGGAGCGACGTTATTGATAAGTCTGTCGCCGATGTAGAGCTCACCGTCGGTGATTTCTTCGAGACCCGCTACCATACGGAGAGTTGTGGACTTACCGCAACCGGAAGGACCAACGAAGATAATAAATTCCTTATCCTTGATTTCAAGGTTGAAGTCGGAAACAGCAGTAACACCACTGGGATAAGTTTTTCCGATTTTTCTAAAAGATAAACTTGCCATGATTGACCTCCTGCTTTTTATGCATTTAGTGAACTTGGAGCAGATAGCTCCAAATTAAATTTCATTCTTTATATACTATATCAGTTTTTGCTCAAAATTACAATGAACAAATCTCACAAATATTAGCGTTATTTTTGGTGATTTTGCTCAAAAATGCCCAAAAATCGCCAATTGTGAACAAACTTTGAAATAAAAATGCACAAAAATGACCCTTCGTTTTTGTGCATATTTACCATATAGTCATATAGTGTTTTATATATTATATCATATACACTTGTGCAGGTCAACCAATTATCTTAAAAAATCCGCCGTTATTTGTAAGACTGCACAAAGCGCAGGCTATGATTCTCCCGTCGCTGACTAAAATTTCAGCAGATGCCTTTTGAATATTATTAGGCGGATTTTTAACTAAGTAGCTAAATCGTCGCACCTTCCTGCCTTTATACTCCGAAAGGGAAAGCCCTTGTGCATTCTGCACAGTTTCAAAGCTTTCATAAATTCCGTCAAATGACGAGGGAATTATAATATCGCAGACATAAAAAGGCTCGCTTTCTACTTTAATGCCGTTTTCTCTTAAAAAAACTATACGCTCTTCATTGGTGGCGCCAGAAAGGTTTTTGGGTGATATCGTCATCTGAGATTTATTGTAATATCTCGAAATAGTCACAGACAAAACAGCCACAAGACACACGACGATAACTGTAACAGTTTTATTTTTTTGTAAGGAAGCGTACTTAATCATTTTTTCTCTCCTCTTTTTTACAAAATATATGCATAGAGAAATGTTAAAATACATTGTCACAGACAAGCATACAAAGAATATAAATAATAGTGTATATATTTTAGGAGGAGAATTTTATGCCTACCATTTATTTAAGTCCGTCAACTCAGCAAGCAAACGCCTACGTCACGGGAGGGAGCGAGGAATATTATATGAACCTACTTGCCGACGCATTAGAACCGTATCTAATGGCAAGCGGCATCGGATTTGTGCGAAATGACCCCAATCAGACCGCAGCAGCAGCGATACGTGAATCAAACGTAGGAAACTATGATTTACATTTAGCGCTACACTCAAATGCTGCTCCCGAGGAAAATGCAGGTCAGGTGCGCGGAATTGACGTTTACTACTACCCCGGAAGCCAGAAAGGAAAGGACGTTTCAGAGATTATTGCAAGCGATTTCGAGGACATATATCCCCTTCCCGACCGCGTTCGCACGCTGACGACCACAAGGCTGGGCGAGGTTTCCAAAACCCGTGCCCCCTCAACCTTTTTGGAAATAGGCTATCACGACAATCCCGAAGACGCCCAGTGGATAGTGCGCAATATTCCGACCATTGCAAGAAGCATTGCAAAGTCGCTAACCGATTACTTTGACATTCCCTTTGTTGAGCCTAATTTAATGAGAAAAGGGCGTGTTGTTCTCTCATCGGGGACGCTCAATTTAAGAGAGAGGCCTTCGATTTCCTCGCATATTCTAAGAAGCATCCCCAACGGCACGATTTTAAATATTATAGATGAATACAACGGCTGGTATCAAACAAGCTTTGACGGCGCAACTGGATACGTAAGCGCCACTTATGTTGATATTTTAATGGATTAAGGAAAGTCAAAACTGATAGGTATTGACTTTAAGCACCTTTTTAGTTATAATATTTGTCGGCGCTTTGTGCGCCTTCGCTGGTGTGGCTCAGTTGGTAGAGCAGCTGATTCGTAATCAGCAGGTCGTCGGTTCGAGTCCGATCACCAGCTCCAAAAATCCCGTTCACGAAAGTGGGCGGGATTTTTACTTTTTACTTCTTGCCTCTTCACTCTTACCTCAACCAAAAACCTTGCGGGATTTTGGGTAAGTAATAAGTAAGAAGTAATAGGTAATAAGTTCGG
>JAZRHT010000005.1:0-4619 GCA_045644905.1 Oscillospiraceae bacterium | reverse complement strand
TCGTCGATAAGCATAACCTTACCATCTGCATCGTAGCCAAATTCAAACTTGATATCGTAAAGGATAAGTCCCTTTTCTTTAAGATCGTCAGCAACGATCTGAGTAATCTTCTGGGTCATAACCTTCATATCCTCGTACTGCTCGTCTGTCATAACGTTAAGAGCAATGAGTCCGTCCTTTGTTACAAGGGGATCGCCCTTTTCGTCATTCTTAAAGGTCATTTCAACATAGGCAGGAAGGTCTGCGCCCTCTTCAATATAATCGCTGTAACGACGAAGGAAGCTTCCAACTGCTTTATGACGGCAGATAACCTCAAGACCCTTTCCGAAAACCTTACCGGGAAGAACTTCCATAGTGGTATCTTCGAGGTTTGCACTTACATAGTGAGTTTTAATGCCTGCGGCATTAACCTTTTCAAAGAAATAAATGGACATACGAAGGTTAACGTCACCAACGCCATCAATAGTAAGACCAACAGAGTTTTCGCCGGGATCAAAGACGCCGTCTTTACCTGTGCAGTCATCTTTAAATTTGAGAAGATAGTTTCCGTTGTCGAGTGCGAAAACGTCCTTTGTTTTTCCTGTGTAAACGAGTTTCTTTTCCATAGTTTTTTTCTCCTTATATTGAAATTTCAAAAATTAACAGATTAAAGGTTATTCATAACCTCTGCGTCCTTTTTAAGAACGGCAGCGGCAGCGTCTTTTCTCTTCTTATCGAGCTTTGCAGCGAGCTCTTTATCCTCAACTGCTAAAATCTGAGCAGCAAGAAGAGCTGCATTAGCTCCGCCATTTATAGCAACTGTTGCGACAGGGATTCCCGAGGGCATCTGAACGGTTGAAAGCAGAGCATCCATTCCGTCAAGATTAGAAGACTTGCAAGGGATTCCGATAACGGGCAGAGTTGTATTTGCGGCGATTGCGCCTGCAAGATGAGCTGCCATACCAGCGGCCGCTATAATAGCTCCAAATCCGTTTTCTCTTGCATTAAGCGAGAAATCACGAGCTTCTACGGGAGTTCTATGCGCAGAATAGATATGAACCTCGAAAGGGATTTCAAGCTCTTTTAATGTATCGGTTGCTTTTTTGATAATAGGAAGATCACTGTCGCTTCCCATAACGATACCGATTTTTTTCATAAAAACACCTCCAAAAAAACATAAAAGGGCGCACTTAACTTAAAGAATAAGTTAACTGCGCCCAGACGGTCGGCAATAGTGGGAAAACCCTCATTTCTCGCTCCTCCGTGGTGCTCCACGAAATTTCCGTCAGTCACGAGAAATGCTACTGAAATAACACATTAAATTGTACCATAATGTGAAATTTGTGTCAAGGCACAGAAATGGATTTTTCCTTCAAATTTACTTGATAGAAGTTGTCTTTTCCTTCTGAATAACGTCGTGTGCTCCGCCCTCTACGATGCTTGTTGCAGAAACGAGAGTAAGCTTTGCCTTCTCTTGAAGTTCAGGGATAGAAAGCGCTCCGCAGTTGCACATTGTGGACTTAACCTTGCTAAGCGAAAGAGCAACGTTATCCTTGAGTTTACCTGCATAAGGAACATAAGAATCAACACCCTCTTCAAATGAGAGCTTCTTATCTCCGCCGAGGTCATATCTCATCCAGTTACGAGCACGGTTTGAACCCTCGCCCCAATACTCTTTATAATATGTACCGCCAATGTTAACCTTATTGGTCGGGCTTTCATCAAATCTTGCAAAATATCTGCCGAGCATAATGAAATCAGCGCCCATAGCAAGAGCGAGAGTCATGTGATGGTCGTAAACAATACCACCATCAGAGCAAACAGGAATGTAAATTCCGGTTTCCTCAAAATATTCGTCACGAGCCTTGCAAACCTCGATAAGAGCGGTTGCCTGGCCTCTGCCGATGCCCTTGGTTTCACGAGTAATACAAATCGAGCCGCCCCCGATTCCGACCTTAATAAAGTCTGCGCCGCAGTCTGCGAGGAATCTAAAGCCCTCAGCATCAACAACGTTACCTGCGCCAACCCTTACGCTCTCACCATACTTCTCGCGGATCCATTTAATAGTAATTCTCTGCCACTCGGAGAAGCCTTCTGACGAGTCGATACAAAGAACATCTGCGCCAGCCTCTACAAGAGCAGGAACTCTATCTGCAAAGTCGCGGGTGTTGATACCTGCGCCGACAACATATCTCTTGGATGCGTCAAGCAGTTCGTTGGGGTTTTGCTTGTGGGTGTCATAGTCCTTACGGAATACGAAATAGCAGAGTCTTCCCTCTTCGTCGATTATGGGAAGCGAATTTAATTTATTGTCCCAGATGATATCGTTTGCTTCTTTAAGGGTTGTTCCCTCTTTTGCCCAAACGAGCTTATCAAAGGGAGTCATAAATTCCTTAACCTTAGTTTGAGGGTCCATACGGGTTACGCGGTAATCTCTGCCTGTTACAATACCGAGAAGTTTACCCTCAGAGGTTCCGTCCGAAGTGATTGCAACGGTAGAATGACCTGTTCTCTCTTTAAGAGCAACAACGTCTGCCATTGTAGCCTCGGGGCTTAAGTTAGAATCGCTCTTAACAAAGCCTGCCTTATAGCTTTTTGCACGTTTTACCATTGCGGCTTCGTCCTCGATAGTCTGAGAACCGTAGATAAAGGAAACGCCGCCCTCTGTTGCAAGAGCAACTGCCATGCGATCGTCAGAAACAGACTGCATAATGGCGGAAACGAGAGGAATATTCATTTCAATAGCAGGCTTCTCGCCTTTTCTGAAACGAACTAAGGGCGTTTTAAGGCTTACGTTCGCAGGAATACACTGATCCGAGGAATAACCGGGGATCAAAAGGTATTCGTTAAAGGTGTGTGAAGGTTCGTTGATAAAAATTGCCATTATTCATTCTCCTTTACTATAGCCTGACATTCACAGTAAATACATCTGTAAATGCCTTCTTCTTTGTCCACAAGTTTAAATTTACTGTCGAGCTCCTGCTCGGTTGAACTGATGCAGCGAGGATTGGTGCATTGAATTTTATTTACAATAATATCGCTTTCATCCTGATTTTCAGGTGCGTTAACTTCATCAAGAAGCTTTAAGATAAGCGCCATTCTCATAAGTTTTCCGTTGAGGACTTGCTTAAAATAGCAAGCACGACTATCGTTATCCACCTCAACGCTTATTTCGTTAACTCTCGGTAGCGGATGAAGAATGCACATATCCTTTTTAGCAGTCTCGAGCTTGTCGAGTGTTAAAATATAGCTATCCTTAAGGCGCTCATAAGTTTTCTGATTATCAAAGCGTTCCTTTTGAATTCTCGTCATATAAAGAACGTCAAGCTCGGGCATTGCATCTTCAAGTGAGGTTGTTTCTTTAAAGGACATTTTATTCTTTTTAAGAATATCCTCTTTAACATAATCAGGAATATGAAGCTCCATAGGAGATATCAGAACTATTTTGATATTGGGATATCTTGAAAGTGCGGCTATGAGCGAATGAACTGTTCTGCCATACTTTAAATCACCGCAAAATCCTACTGTGATATCCTCTATTTTACCTTTTTCACGGTAAATTGTAAGTAAATCAGCGAGTGTTTGCGTTGGGTGACAATGTCCACCATCGCCTGCGTTGATAACAGGAATGGTAGCGTTTTGGGACGCAACATAGGGAGCACCCTCTTTAGGATGGCGAATAGCCATTATATCGGCATAACAACTAACAACCTTAGCAGTGTCTGCCATGCTTTCGCCCTTACTTGCCGAGCTACTGCCTGCATCGGAAAATCCGATAACGCTTCCGCCTAATTCGAGCATTGCCGCCTCAAAGCTTAGTCTTGTGCGGGTTGAAGGCTCGAAAAACAAGGTGGCAAGCTTTTTACCTTTACACTTCTCAGAGTACTTTTCAGGGTTCTCACTTATGTCGCAAGCAGTATCCATAAGCTCTTTTAATTCCTGCACCGAGAAATCAACTATATCTATAAGGTTTCTCATTATAATAAGTTCCCTTCTTACTGCTTAGCGCCGTTAACTTCGAGATATTTCTTTATGCGCTCAACATTTTCGCGGTTCTTTTCATCTTCCTCGAGGTACTCAATAATATCATAAACATCAACAACAGAATATACGGGGAAGCCAAACTCTTCGCCAACCTCTGCCATAGCAGATTTTTCGGTTTGACCCTTTTCCTTGCGGTCAACCATAACAAATGTTGCGGCAACCTTGGTACCCTCGAGAGAAGAAAGAATTGACATACTCTCTCTTATAGCAGTTCCTGCGGTTATAACGTCCTCAACAATAACGATTTCCTCACCCTGCTGAGGTTTGTAGCCTACAAAAACTCCGCCTTCACCGTGGTCCTTCTCCTCTTTTCTGTTAAAGAAGAAAGGAACGTCGAGTCCATTTTTAGAAAGAGCAACTGCAACAGAAACTGCAATGGGAATACCCTTGTATGCAGGTCCGTAAAGAACTGTTTTCTTGTTTCCAACCTTTTCAAAATATGCCTTTGCATAGAATTCGCCGAGTTTAGAAATCTGATCGCCGGTTTTAATATCACCTGCGTTTATGAAATAAGGGATTTTTCTTCCGCTTTTTGCGGTGAAATCTCCGAATTTGAGAACACCCGCGCCCTCAAGAAACTGTATAAATTCTCTTTT
>JAZRHT010000004.1:0-12410 GCA_045644905.1 Oscillospiraceae bacterium | reverse complement strand
GAGAGTATGTTCTCGCAGACGATAAAGCCTTCACAGTTTGTTTTGGTAATAGACGGGCCTGTGCCACAAAATCTCCAAAACGAAATTGATATGCTCTGCAAAAGGTTTTCTATAACGCTTTGCCCACTTCCTCAAAATGTAGGGCTCGGCAAGGCGCTTAACGAGGGTCTAAAATTCTGCGAAAACGATATCGTTGCCCGAATGGATAGCGATGATATCGCTTTTCCTGATAGAATGTATTTCGAGCTTAGCCTAATGCTTGAAAAGGACGCTGATATTGTCAGTTCGGTGGTCGCTGAATTTGAGGATAGCTGCGATAAGGTTACTGCGCTTAGAATAGTCCCTGAAACACATCGTGAGATTATGAAATTTGTCCGAAAACGCAATCCATTTAATCACCCCGCCGTTGTCTATAAAAAATCTGTTATCGAGGCGGCAGGCGGCTATCAGGATTATTTGTTGTTTGAGGATTATGAGCTTTTTGCAAGGGCTCTTTCGTGTGGTGCGGTTGGAGCCAATGTTCAGCAGCCGCTTATCTTTATGCGAGCAGGCGCTTCTATGTATGATAGACGAGGCGGCAAGGCTTATGCCAAGAAAATGCTCGCTTTTTATAAAAGACTCACTCAGCTTGGACTTTGCGGCTTTAAAGAAAAAATAACCTGCATTTTGCCAAGATATATAGTTGCGGTAATGCCAAACGGACTTCGCCGCTTTGTGTATAAAACCCTACTGAGAGGGTAAGGAGGAATTTTGGATTTGGATATTAAGAAAATTCTCAAATCCTGCTTTGTGCCGCTTTCATGGTTAAATAGAATCATAAAAAAAGAGCCCGACAGAGTTTTCTTTTACTCAAATCTCGGCTTTCGGGATAACGTCAAGGCGCTTTATGACTATATGATTGAAAACGGACTCAACGAGCGCTTTAAAATCACCGTTGCAACCGACGAATTTGAGGCTTTTAAAAAGACAGCTCCCAAAAATGTCGAGTTTGTAGGTCTTAAAAAAGGTATTTTCGCCTTTTTAAAATCAAAATTCTGTTTTTACAGCTTTGGAAAGTATCCAATAAAGCCTTCAAAAGAACAGTGTGTTGTCAACTTGTGGCACGGAATGCCCCTTAAAGCTATCGGCCGACTGGAAAAGGGAAGCGAAAACGAGGATCAGAATTTCTTTACCAAGGTTATCGCAACCTCGCCTTTTTTTGCCGACATTATGTGTAAGGCTTTCGGAGCTCTCGAGGAGCAAGCGCTTATAACTCCTCAGCCGAGATGTGACGAGTTTCTAAAAGAAACCGAAAAGCCCGACTTTCTTAAATGCTACGATAAAGTAATAATTTGGATGCCAACCTTTATGTCGTCTAAAAAACTCGGTAGAGTGGACGGCGACTTTGGAGAGGTAAATCCATTTGACTTGGATTTTTTAAATAATCTAAGTCAAACCCTTAAACAAAACAATATGCTTCTCATAATTAAGCCTCATCCTATGGATGATGAGAAAAGCCTCGACGAGCAAATTGAAAATATTATTTTTCTCGGAGAAAAAGAGCTCAGCGAGAAAAACTTAAATCTATATAGACTCCTTAAGTTTTCAAGCGCTCTTGTAACTGACTTTTCGAGTATATATTTTGATTATTTGTATTTTAATCGCCCCATAGCGTTTGCATGCCCCAATGCGGATGAGTATAGAAAAAGCAGGGGATTTGTTGTCGATGATATTTCCCGTCTTATGCCGGGTTATCATATAAATAGCTTAAATGAATTTTTGGTGTTTCTGCAAAACGTTTCAAAAGGCGAGGATGCCTATGAAAAAGACAGAACGGAATGCCGAAAACTCTGCAGCTCATACGATGGCATATCGGGCTGCGAGCTTATTCTAAAAAATATTGGATTATTAAAATCGGAGGACTAAAAAATGAAAAAAGTAATTACATACGGAACCTTTGACCTTCTTCACTACGGACATATCAATCTCCTGCAGCGCGCAAAAGCACAGGGAGATTATCTTATCGTTGCACTTTCTACCGACGAATTTAACTGGAACTGCAAGCAGAAAAAATGCTATTTCTCTTATGAGGATCGCAAAAAGATGCTTGAAGCAATCAGATACGTTGACCTTGTTATTCCCGAGGAAAATTGGGACCAGAAGGTTACCGATGTTAAGGAATTTCGAGTTGACACCTTTGTTATGGGTGATGACTGGGAAGGTAAATTTGACTTCCTTAAGGATAGCTGCGAGGTAGTTTACCTGCCCCGTACCCCCGAGATTTCCACAACTCAGATTAAGAAGGATTTAAAAGACTAATCAGGAGTTTTCTGTTTATGAAGAAACAAATAAACAAGCTGATCAAGAAATTCGGACAAAAAAATCGTTTGATTTTTAAAATTTATAAGTGGTTTTTTAAAAGAAAGAGAAGTAATTTTTTTGATAAATATAAAAAAAGTATTCCTATCAACGATAAAATCATCGTGTTTGAATCGTTTCAGGGCAGATTATATGCTTGCAGTCCCAAGGCGATGTATCTTGCAGCATTAAACGATGAACGTTTTAGTGACTATACGTTCATTTGGGCTGTTCGTGATGTGAAAAAGTATGCTTTTCTTACAGAAAACGCTAACACAAAGCTTGTTAAGTATGGTTCCTATGATTATATGAAAAAGCTCGCCGAAGCAAAATACTGGGTCGTAAACTCCACTCTGCCTGTTTATATTACACCGGGCTCTGAACACGTTTTAGTTCAAACCTGGCATGGCACACCTTTAAAACGCCTTGGGTGTGATATTAAAAAGCAGGGTAACAACGGTCAGAAGCTTTCCGAAATTTATAATCAGTACAGAACTCAGGGAGAGATAATAACCTTTTTTCCTTCCCCCTCCGAGTTTTATACAGAGAAGATCGGTTCTGCATACGACCAGGGTAAAGAAAAGTTTATCGAGTGCGGCTATCCGAGAAACGATTTCCTTTTCTCTTACACCGAGGATGATGTCAAGAGAATTAAAGAACAGCTCGGTATTCCCGAAAATAAAAAGGTTATTTTATATGCGCCGACCTTCCGTGATAATATGCACGAGAGGGGAAGAGGCTTCCATTACGATATCGGAATTGACTTCGATATGCTTAAGAGGGAATTTTCAGAAGATTATGTAATTCTTTTCAGAGCGCATTATTTCATTATCGACAAGTTTAATTTCGATAAATATGATGGCTTTATTTATAATGTTTCAGCTCATGATGATATAAATGAACTTTATATCATAAGCGATATGCTTCTTACAGACTATTCAAGCGTATTTTTCGACTATGCAAACTTAAAAAGACCCGTAATGTTCTTTATGTACGATTTCGAGGAATACAAAAACAATCTTCGTGACTTCTATCTTGAAATGTCTGAGCTTCCCGGCCCCATTGTTTACAAAAATGAAGAGCTTTGCGCAATGATAAGGGAAACTGAAAAGAACTTTGTTTACGACGAAAAATACAGGAAGTTTAATGAAAGATTCAACACTTATAATGATGCAAGCAGCAGCTTCAGAGCTCTGGGAAAGTGTATTTTAAATGGGTAAGCTAAGAAAAATTTTGGGTGAAGTCAAAAAGAATATTAAGCCGGCTTTGCAAACAAGCCACTATGCTTTTTATTACTATAATTCAGCCATCAAGGATAAAGAGGCGCTTTTTGAGTCAAGAAATGGTCTTGACGTTGCCGGAAATATTCTTTATCTTATGCGAGAACTGTGTCGTGGTGACTACGGTATCAAAAAAGTCTATCTTTCGGTAACTCCGGAGGCAAAAAATAAGGCAAAAGCACTTATTGAGAGATATAACATTAAGGGCGTTACTATCCTTTCGCAAGGAAGAAGTAAATACTACAAGATTCTGTCCCAAGTTAAATATATCTTTACCGATACATCATTGCCACGCGCTTATATTAAAAAGGACGGGCAGGTTTATATAAACACCTGGCACGGAACTCCTTTAAAGAAAATGGGTAAATATAATATTCCCGAGCGTCATTCTATGGGAAATATTCAGCGTAGCCTTCTGTTTTCGGATTACCTTCTTTTCCCAAATGATTACATGAAGGAAAAAATGCTCGAATCTTATAATATAGACACATCTTTTAAGGGAGAGATTCTCTGCGAAGGCTATCCAAGAAACTCTGTTTTCTTTGATGATGTAAATTTCGAAAAAATAAGAAAAGAATATAACCTTTCGGATAAAAAAGTCTATGTTTATATGCCGACCTGGAAATCCGAGAATATGGGCGCAACAATGCAAGATTCACTCTTGAAAATGCGTCAAAACCTTTTAGAAATTGATAATCTTTTAAATGATGATCAGGTTTTATTATTAAAGCTTCATCCGCTTGTAAGGGCAAATGCCGATGTAAGCGGCTTTAAGCATATTCGTGAATTCCCCGATAATATCGAGGTATATGAGATGCTCTCGGCGTGTGACGTGCTTGTAACCGATTATTCGAGCGTATTTTTCGATTTCGCGGCATCGCGCAAAAAGATAGTTCTTTATACTCCCGATGAGGACACCTACGATGCAGAACGCGGATTTTATTTCCCGCTATCAGACCTGCCATTTGAAAAAGTAGGAAATGCGCAGGATCTTGTAAACGCATTAAATACACCTAAAGCCTATGATGACAGTGAATTTATAAAGAAATTCTGCACCTACGATAGAAAAGACGCTGCAAAATATATACTTTCTCATATATTTTTAGGTCAAGCTTGTTGTAAGGTGGAAAAAACCTCTGAAAGCGGCAAGCAGAGAGTACTTTTCTATTGCGGAGGACTTTTGCAAAATGGTTTAACCGCATCATTTAAAAATCTTCTCAGCCTAATTGACCTTAACGAGAAAGAATACTTTTTTGCACTTAAGCATTCTGCGTTTAATGCTCATCCGGAGCGACTTAATGTTATCCCCGATCAAATTAAAATGTACAGCATTTCGGGCCCTATGACTACAACATTTTTTGAATCGCTATGTTTTATGTTGTATTATAGATTTGGCAAGACCTATAAATTTGTCCTAAAATATGTAAACCGAGCTTATGACAGAGAATTTGCAAAGAAGTTTTCACATCTTAAAATGGATTACGTTATTCATTTTAGCGGCTATGATGAGTATATTATTAAATTGCTTGAACGTTTTGATGCAAATAAGACCATTTTTGTTCACAGCGATATGGAAATGGAGCTCTCAACAAGGTCAAATCAGCATAGACCGACCTTAAGATATGCATATCGCAAATATGATAATGTTGCGGTTGTTACAAATGCTATGACTGAGCCCACCTCTAAGATTAGCAGCAAAAAGGATAATATTGTTGTTGTCGGAAATTCCTTTAATTATAAGCTTGTAAAGGAAAAAGGGGAGGGAAAGATTGAATACCAAACCGAAACCCGCTCAAGTATCCATCACCCCGGTGGAATTGAAGGAATTCTAAATGAAAAGGGAACTAAATTTATAACAGTAGGTAGATTTTCTCAAGAAAAGCAACACAATATGCTTATTGATGCTTTTTGTCAGTACAATGAGAAAAACCCTGACAGTTACCTAATTCTTATTGGCGGAGCGGGCGATTTATATGGCAAAACCGTTGCCTATGCAAACTCCAAGCCATGTAGCAAAAATATTGCATTTATCTATTCCATCCAAAATCCTATGCCAATTATAAAGAAATGTGACCTCTTTATCCTTAGTTCAAAATATGAGGCTCAGCCTATAGTTATTTTTGAGGCTGATGCACTTGGTGTTCCCGCTATCTGCACCGATATGAAGGGCCCTGCCGATATTCTCAATAGGTACGGCGGAACAATAGTGGAAAATAGTACGGAAGGTATCTTAGAGGGAATCAAAGCATTTGAAAACGGCGAGGTTAGGCCGATGAATATCGATTTCGAAGCCTACAATAAAGAGGCTCTTTCGCAGTTCTATAATCTTTTTTCAAAATAGGAGTAGCTAATGAAACGCTTTTTTAAAGACATCAAAAGATATAACCCTTACGCAGTTTATTCTGCAAAAGCGGATCTGAAATCCAGTGTTGCCGACTCGTACTTAAACTGGCTCTGGTGGATTCTCGATCCAATTCTATTTATGCTGGTTTATTCGTTCCTTGCACAAATAGTATTTAATAGCAGGGAAGACAACTTCGCGGTTTTTGTTTTTATCGGTCTTACGGCGTGGGACTTTTTTAACAGAACAATAACCAACAGTGTAAAGCTGGTTAAAGGTAATAAGAGTACTGTCATTAAGATATACATTCCTAAATATACTTTAATACTTTCAAGAATGTATTTAAATGGCTTTAAAATGCTTATTTCCTTCGGACTTGTTATAGCCAGTATGATAATTAGCGGAATTACTGTAACCTGGAATATTCTTTACCTTCCGCTAATCTTGGCAGTACTGTTTGTTATAACCTTCGGTTTCAGTACAATATTTATGCACTTCGGTGTATTTATTGAAGACCTTGCAAACGTAGTCGCAGTTCTTTTAAGACTTCTGTTCTATGTATCGGGCGTATTCTATTCAATAGGCGATAAGCTTGAAAAGTTCAGCCCTCTCGTTGCAACAGTTTTAAGCTACGGAAATCCCATTGCGCTCACAATTACCTCTCTTAGAGACGTAATGCTGTATGGTCAGGCGCCTAATGTTCTTGCACTCCTTATTTGGCTTGTGTTCGGTACATTAGTATCCGTTCTTGGTGTTTCCACCGTTTACAAATACGAAAATAGTTATACGAAGGTGATCTAATGAGTACAGCAATTTCAGTAAAAGATCTGCATATTACCTATAAAAGCCTCAAAGCCGTTTCTTCAAAGAGAGCCATTTTCTCCTTCGGTAAAAATAAGCTTGAGGTTTTCGAGGCTGTCCGTGGTGTTTCCTTTGATATTGAAGAGGGACAGGTTGTCGGCCTCATCGGAAGAAACGGAAGCGGAAAATCAACCCTGCTTCGTGCAATCGCAGGAATATTCTCGGCGGATAAGGGCGAAATTGACCTTCACGGTAAAAGCGTTTCGCTCCTTTCTATCGGTGTCGGATTTAAAACCGGCCTTTCTGGCAGAGAAAATATTATCCTTTCGGGTCTGCTGATGGGCTTTAAAAAACAAGAGATCGAAGCCAAAATGGATGATATCATTGAGTTTTCTGAGCTTGGTGATTTCATTGATAAACCCGTTAAAACCTATTCCAGTGGTATGTACAGTAAGCTTGCTTTCTCTATCACCGCTATTATGGAAACCGATATTATGCTCGTTGACGAGGTACTTAGCGTAGGTGACGAGAAGTTTAAGAAAAAGAGCTTTGATAAGATTAAAGAGCTTATCAGCGATAAAACAAGAACAGTTGTTATTGTCTCACACAGCTCTGATACACTAAAAAAACTCTGTAGCCATATTATCTGGATTAACAAGGGCCAGCTTATGATGCAGGGTAATACTAACGAAGTTCTCGCTGCATATAAAGAATTCCTTAATAAATAATCTGTTTTTTATCGGAGAAAAATATGAAAACCGACCTTCTTTCTCTTTTAAAACAAAGAATGCCCGAGTTTTCCAAAGGGCAAAAGAAAATCGCCGCTTATCTTATCGAGCATTTCGATAAAGCGGCGTATATAACTGCGTCCCGCCTCGGAAAAGCGGCAGGCGTCAGCGAATCGACGGTTGTCAGATTTGCAAATGAAATCGGATTTGAGGGCTACCCTCAAATGCAAGCGGCGCTTCAGGAGGTAAGCAGAAATATGCTCACCGCTGTTCAGCGTATGGAGGTCGCAAGCAGCAATATCGATGCGGACGACGTTCTTAATAAGGTTCTTCATTCCGATATTGAGAAAATCCGTAAAACCCTTGAGGATATGGATAAAAAGGACTTCGATAATGCAGTTGAGGCTATAATAAATGCCGAAAATATTTACGTTATCGGAACGGGAAGCGCAGCAGCACTTGCAAGCTTTCTAAATCTTTACCTAAACCATATCTTTAATAATGTTCGCAGCGTTGGCTCGAGCAGCATAAGCGACGTTTATGATAATATTCTCTCAATAGGGGAGAATGACGTGCTCATTGGTCTGAGCTTCCCGAGATATTCAAGCAGAACTCTTAAAGCTATGCGCTATGCTCAAACTAAAAATGCCAACGTAATTGCAATAACCGATAGTAAAACCTCTCCCATTGCCGAAACCTCGGACCATCTTCTTATCGCTCGCAGCGATATGGCATCTTTCGTTGATTCTCTTGTGGCTCCCTTGAGCCTTATAAATGCGCTTATAGTTGCGCTGGGACTTAGACGCAAGGAAGAAGTTTCAGATAAGCTTTCAAAGCTTGAGGCGCTCTGGCAGGAAAATGAGGTTTATAAAAGCGATAAGTGATTTTTTGGGGATGTAAATAAATGTATGATGTTATAGTTGTTGGTGGAGGTGCTTCGGGTCTTATGGCGGCGGGTACAGCCGCATCACTCGGAAAAAATACCCTTTTAATAGAAAAAATGCCTCGCACCGGCAGAAAAATTCTCGTAACGGGCAAGGGAAGATGTAACGTAACCAATGCCTGCGACGCTCAGAATATTATGAAAAATACAGTTTCAAACCCCAAGTTTTTGTATAGCGCCCTTTCAAATTTCACCCCAGATGACACAATGACCTTTTTTGAAAGCTTAGGTGTCCCTCTTAAAGTCGAAAGGGGTAACCGTGTGTTTCCCGTTTCGGACAGGGCGATGGATATTGCCGATGCACTAAGCCGATATTGTAAGCAAAACGGTGTAAAGGTTATAACCGATACAGTGACTGAGCTTATATACGAAAATGGTTGCATTACCAGTGTTAAAACCGCATCACAGAGCCGTTTTGAGGCTCCTTCTGTCATTGTTGCAACTGGCGGACTTTCCTATCCTAAAACGGGTAGCACGGGTGATGGATATAAATTTGCGCAAAGCGTAGGGCATAGTATAACCCCGATAAGAGCTTCGCTCGTCGGTCTTAAGCTTTCGGGAAAAGACTTTAAAGAAATGCAGGGACTTTCCCTTAAAAACACTGCTCTTTCTCTTATTTCAAAGAAAAACGGAAAGACCATTTTCTCTGATATGGGTGAAATGCTGTTTACCCATTTCGGTGCGTCGGGACCTATGATTTTAAGCGCCAGCGCCTATGTTACCGATGCCCCCTCTGACTATAAAATAGTAATTGACTTAAAGCCAGCTCTTTCAATGGAAAAGCTCGATGAAAGAATAAGCCGAGATTTTTCTGAAAGACTCAATAAGGACTTAATAAATTCCTTAGATGCGCTTCTTCCTAAAAGCCTTATTCCCATTGTTATTAAAAGGAGCGGCATTGAGGCACACAAAAAGATAAATCAGATAACAAAAAATGAGCGTCAGGCTCTCTCTATGGCAATAAAGGAAATGTCCTTTGATGTCACCGGTAGAGAGGATATCGAAGGCGCTATTATCACAGCAGGCGGAGTTAGCATAAAGGAAATAAATCCAAAAACAATGGAGTCCAAGCTTGTTAAGGGATTGTACTTTACAGGCGAAGTTATTGATGTTGACGCCTGCACGGGCGGATTTAACCTGCAAATAGCCTTTTCAACGGGTTATGCGGCAGGATATAATGCCTGAAGAAAGGAAAAAATATGTTTTACACCGTTATCAAAGCGATAGCAACCCCTATAATTCACCTTTTATTTAACGTGAAGTTTGAGGGCAGAGAAAATATTCCCGAGTCGGGAGCGCTGGTTGTATGCAGTAACCATCGCTCGTTTATTGACCCTGCTTTTATTGCTATAGGAATAAAAAAGCGCAAGATGTGCTTTATGTCAAAAAAAGAGCTTTTTTCCTTTAAACCCTTCGGTTTTTTGATTTCCAAGCTCGGTGCTTTCCCCGTTGATAGAGGCGCAGGCGACGTGCAGGCTATCAAAACCGCTGAGGAATATCTCAAAAAGGGAAGACCTCTTATGATTTTCCCCGAGGGCACACGCTCTAAGGACGGGAATCCTTTAAGACCTAAATCTGGTGCAGTTTATATCGCATCAGATACAGGTGCAGATATTCTTCCCGTTGCGCTATGCTTTGAGGGTAAAAAACTTTTCCCGAGAAAAAGAGTAACAGTTTGCTTTGGTAAGCCTATTGCTAATAGCGAAATTAAAATGCCGGAGGAAAATAAAGTTAAGGAAAGTCGCAGAGCGAGTGCGCTTGTTATGGATAGCATTATAGAAATGCTCAATTCCCATCTTAAAAATCCTGTAAAGCGCCCATTTATGCCGGCGAGCCCCATTTCTCAAAAAGGAGAGCAAAATGAAAAATAAACCAACTATAACCCTTGCAAAAACCGCAGGTTTCTGCTTTGGTGTTGATAGAGCCGTAAAGCTTGTAAATGATCTTCTTGACAAGGGCGAAAAAGTATGTACCCTCGGTCCCATTATTCATAACCCTCAGCTTGTCGAAAACCTTAAGGAACGTGGAGTTGTTATTGCTAATATTCCTCCTGAGGTTCCAAAAGGATACACGGTTGTAATTCGATCGCATGGTGTCGGCGAGGGTGAATATGAGTATTTCGAGGAACACGGCATACCTTATGTTGATGCAACCTGCCCATTTGTATCTAAAATACATAAAATAGTTTTCGAAAATTCCCAAAACAAAGAAACTATCTTAATAGCAGGAAACAGAGAACATCCCGAGGTTGCAGGAATTGCAGGGCACACCGAGAGAGGCGCCTATGTTGTCAAGGACGCAGATGACCTCGAAGAATTTCTTGAAGAGCATCCCGATTTTAAGGAAAGAAAGACGATTTTAGTCGCTCAAACCACTTTTAACGTGCATGAATGGGAAAAATGTAAAGAAAAATTAAAAAAACTCTGTACAAATTCAATTATTTTTGATACAATATGCATTGCTACCGATAAAAGACAGCATGAGGCAGAGGAGCTTTCTAAAAAAAGCGACCTAATGATTGTTATCGGAGGCAAAAGTAGTTCTAACACCTGCAAGCTTTGCGAGGTTTGCGCTAAGCACACTCAGACTGTGCATATCGAAAGCGCTGCAGAGCTCCGTGAAGAAATGCTAAATGGAAAAGAGTACATCGGTGTTACGGCAGGCGCCTCAACACCGTCGTATATAATTAAGGAGGTTCAGAATACTATGAGTGAGATTCTGGAAAACAAACAGATCGAGGCCGAGGCAGAAGCTAAGGTCGAAACCACCGCACAGGTGGACGAAGGAGAGTTCGATTTTGCAAAAGCAATCGAAGAAACCTTCAAAAAAGTACGTAGGGGACAGCGTGTGAAGGGTATTGTCGTTGGCATCAATCCTTCGGAACTGCAGATAGATATGGGTACCAAGCATGCTGGCTTCGTACCTGCCGATGAGTTCACACAGAACGGCACAGTTGCACTTGCCGACGCTGTTAAAATCGGCGATGAGGTTGAGCTTGAGGTAACCAAGGTCAACGATCAGGAGGGTTATGTTCTTCTTTCTAAGCAGAAGATCGACTCTTACAAGGGCTTCGAGGACATCCTCGCAGCAAAAGAGAATAACGCTACTATCGAAGGCGTTGTTTTCGAGGTTGTAAACGGTGGCGTTCTTGCTAACTCCAAGGGCACTCGCGTTTTCATTCCTGCAAGCCAGACCGGTATCGCAAAGGACGGCGATCTTTCGGTTCTCTTAAAGCAGAAGGTTTCCTTCAAAATCCTTGAAACCGAGGATAAGAGAGGCAGAAAGCACATTGTCGGTTCTATCAAGGCTGTTGCAAACGCAGAGAGAAAAGAGAAGGCCGCAAAGCTTCTTGAAGCTCTCGAGGTTGGCAATACATACACAGGTACCGTTAAATCCTTAACTTCCTATGGCGCATTTGTTGACATTGGCGGTGTAGACGGAATGATTCACATCACAGAGCTTTCTTGGAAGAGAATCAAGAATCCTGCAGAGGTTGTTTCCGTAGGCGATACTGTTGAGGTTTACGTAAAAGAATACGATGCTGAGAAAGGCAAAATCTCCCTCGGCTATAAGAAAACTGAGGACAATCCTTGGGAAATTCTTAAAAACACCCATAATGTTGACGATGTTATCAAGGGCAAGGTAGTTTCTCTCCCTGCTTTCGGCGCATTTGTTAACGTTATCGACGGTATTGATGGTCTTGTTCACATCTCCCAGATTGCAAACAAGAGAATCAATAAGCCTTCCGATGTTCTTAAGGTAGGCGATGAGGTTGAGGCTAAGATCGTAGGCATTGACTACGAGAATAAGCGCGTAAGCCTTTCTATCAGAGCTCTCCTTGAGGAAACTGAAGAGGCAGAGCAGGCTGAAATTGTAGAGGAGTACAACGCTGCTCAGGCAGAAGAAGCTCCCGCAGCTGACGCTGAATAATTAAAAATAAAAATCCTGCTCTATATCGGGGGGGTTTTTTTATATGTTTT
>JAZRHT010000003.1:0-20670 GCA_045644905.1 Oscillospiraceae bacterium | reverse complement strand
TGACTATGGCACTTTTGAAATGTGCAACCCTCGGCGAAGGTAAACCCCTCTTTGGTGAGTTTACAGTTCGCCACCCCGAAAACAAAAATGCCGAGCTTCTCTGGCACTGCGGTCCTTTCCCCCTTTCTCAGAAGGCTCCTGACAGCGTTGCAAGGCTGGTTAATCAGCGCGAATGGTTCAGAGGAAAAGACGGTACATATACAGTTGCCCGTCTTGATCAGGAAAGCGGAGACTATATGATTCTTCCTCTGCTTTGCAATACCACTACCGGTCCTAAAACAAGCGGAACATATATTTGGGGCGAGTTTGATAATCTTCAGAAGATTGAGGATAGACTCATTGATGGTCCTTACATTCATCACTTTATTGAGATTATGGGAGATTACAGAAAAGAAATCAATGAATTCTGTAAGTATTTCCCCAACCTCAAGGTTGATAAATCTATATAACGAAAAGGAGAAAATAAAATGCAGTATCAGATGAACGAATTTTTATTTGCAATGATTTTAACCGAGCTCGAAGATGCAGTCGGTAAAGAAAACTGCTCCACAAGAGCTATCGACAAGGTAACCCACAGCGTTGACTATTATTGGCTTTCGAGAATGTGGGCAGACCGTGGATGCCGTATGCCCGAGGCTGACTTTGTTGTTTGCCCCGAAAATGCTCAGGAAGTTTCCAAGGTTGTTAAAATCGCAAACTACTATAAGATTCCTGTTACCACTTGGGGCGCAGGCGGCGGAACTCAGGGTGGCGCTATCCCTGTTGCAGGCGGAATTATTCTCGATACCAAGAGAATGAACAAAATCTACGAGGTTAACACCGACGGTATGTACATCGAGTGCGGCACCGGTGCTATCTATAAGCACATTGAGTGGGCTGCAAACGAGGTTGGAAAGGCAACAATGCACTATCCCTCTTCCCTCACTTGCTCGACCGTTGGTGGCTTCCTTGCACACCGTGGTATCGGCGTTGTTTCGACTAAGTACGGAAAAATTGACGATATGGTGCTCAAAATGGAGGTCGTTCTTCCTAACGGCGACATTATCGAAACCTGCTCTGCTCCTAAGCACGCTGCAGGCCCCGACTTAAACCAGATTTTCATCGGCTCTGAGGGTACCTTAGGTATCATCACCAAGGCTCAGATCCGTATTTACGATCAGCCCGAGGAGAGACGTTTCCGTGCATTCCTGTTCCAGGATATGAGCGGCGCTTTCAAGGCTTCCCGTGAACTCCTTCAGAAATTCAAGCCTTCCGTTATGCGTCTTTATGACGAGGCTGAAACCGCTTCGCTCATTAAGAAAATCGTTGGCGTTGAGCGCAAGGGCGCATTTATGAACATCGCTTACGAAGGCGTAAAAGAAATGGTTGAGGTTGAAGAGAAAATCCTTCTCGAAACCTTCGCAAAATATGGCGCTGAGGATCTTGGCTCTGAGTACGGCGAGAAATGGTGGAAAGAGAAGATTACATTCTTCTATCCCGGTCATATGATGGATATTCCTCAGATGTTCGGAACAATGGATACCATCGCTCCTTACGATAAGATCGAAGAAATCTACTGGGCTATGAAGGAAGCTATCGAAACTAACTTCCCCCAGGCAAAATTCATCGCTCACTTCTCTCACTGGTATGAGTGGGGCGCAATGGTTTATGACCGCTTCATTATCGAAGGTAAGGACGTTCCCGAGGATCCCGTTGAGGCATTAAGACTTCACCAGGCAGTATGGTCCTGCGGTGTTCGTGCAGCTCTTGCTCACGGCGGCGTTGTAAATGACCACCATGGTGTTGGAATTAAGCTCGGTCGTCTTATGAAAGAGCAGTATGGCCCTGCAATGCAGGTATTCGAGGGACTCAAGAAAACTCTTGACCCCAACGGAATTATGAATCCGTTCAAGCTTGGTATATAAGTAAAGGGAGGAAAGAACAATGATAATGAATGAAAAATGCAAACAGCATGTTGATTCCTGCCGTTTTTGTTGGATGTGCCATCACATTTGTCCTATAGGAAACGCAACAGGTCAAGAAAGAAACACCGCTCGTGCTCGTGCACTCGGTATCTCTCTTGTAAACCGTGAGGCTATTGACCTTTCGGAAATTATGGATAACATCTTCGAGTGCTGCACCTGCGGCGCTTGCGTTCACGATTGTGTAACCGGTTGGGACCCCGTTATGTTCACTAAGGAAACCAGACTTCAGGCAGCCTTAGAGGGCAAACTCCCCGAATATATTATGCCTTTAGTTGCTAACTGCATCGAAACCGGCAATGCTTATGGCAAAACCGAAATCTGCGAGGAGCTCAAAAAGGCTATCGCCGCTCACGCTGACAAGAAAGATACACTCCTTCTTTTAGGTGTTGACGCTAAGTTTATGGTTTGCCAGCAGGCTAAAAAGGCAATCGAAGTTCTTGATAAAGCTAATGTAGAGTTCTCCGTTTTAGAAAATGAGCCCGCCAGCGGCGCACAGCTCGATTTCCTCATTGGCGCTGCTAATGAGACTAAAGAGCAGATGTCCGCTCTCGCTAAGGTTCTCGATGAGTACAAAACCGTTGTTGTTTATGATCCTAACGATGCAAAGGCTATTAAGCAGCTCTATAAAGAGTATGGCATCGAGACTAAGGCTAACGTTGTTACATACACCTCCTTTGTTGCCGCACTTCTTAAGGACGGCAAGCTCGAGGCTAAGGGTAGCGATAAGGCAGTTGTATTCCAGGATCCTTATCAGCTTTCTCGTGACCTTGAGGAAACCGAGGAAGCTCGTGAAATCATCACTTCCTACGCAGTTCTCGGCGAAATGCTTCTTAACCGCGCTGAAACAGTATGGGCTGGTAACATCTTAATGGCTCAGTATATGCCTGAGATCGTTAAGAAGGTTGCAGAGCGCAGAATCTTCAATGCTAAGAGCATCGGAGCAGACACAATCGTTACTGCTTGCGTATCTGAATATGCATCGCTTAAAAATGCTGCAACAGATGTTGAAATCATCTCTATCGAGGATCTTATTTTAGGATAAGGAGTAGGGAATATGTTAGTTAATTTGCAAACTATTATCGGTATGGCAGAAGAGGGCGGCTATTGTATTCCTGCTTTCAATGTCTACAATGTTGAAACTGTAATGGGCATCGTTGATGCCGCAGAGGAAGCTAAGGCTCCCGTTATTATTCAGATTTATCCCCGCCTTATAAACGAGGAGGTTGGATTCTATATTGCTCCTGCAATTATTGCAGCAGCACATCGTGCAAGCGTTCCCATCTGCCTGCATCTGGACCACGGCCCCTCCGAGTGGGAGGCAACCCGTGCTCTTCGCTATGGCTTTACAGGAGTTATGCTCGATGGTTCTGTTCATCCTTTAGAGGAAAACATCGCTATCACAAAGCATATTGTTGAAACCTGCAAGGCCGCAGGTGTTGGCGTTGAGGGTGAAATCGGTCACGTTGGCAGTGTAAACGACGAGGCTATGGACGAGTTTACAGATCCCGAAGAGGCCGCAAAGTTCGTAAAAGAAACTGGCGTAACCTGCCTTGCTGTTCTTATCGGCAACGCACACGGTCACTATAAAAAGCCTCCCTGCCTTGATATCGAGAGAGTAAAGGCTATCCGCAAGGCAACAGGAAATATTCCTCTTGTTCTGCACGGCGGCTCGGGAATTCCCGATGAGCAGGTTAAGGCCGCAATCGCTGCAGGTATCCGCAAGATGAATATCGGAACAGATGTTTGCTGTGCATTTGCAGACGGAACACTGGAATCTCTCAATGATCCTAAGAGAAGTGTAGCAGTTGACATCTTTATGAAAAAGGCTGTTGAGTCCGTAAAGAAGATGGCACTTGAGAAAATCGCTCTTGTCGGCGCTAAAGGAAAGGCATAATTATGGCTAAGATAGTTGGCATAGGCGCTAATGTTTTTGACACACTTTTCAATATCGGAACCTATCCCAAAGAGGACACCAAAACAAGAGCAACCGCTATGAAAACTGCAGGCGGCGGACCCGTTGCGACAGGTCTTGTCGCTGCACAAAAATTAGGTGTTGATACTGCTTATATTGGCAATCTTTCCGATGATAATGCAGGCAAATTCTTAAAAGAGGATTTCGAAAAGTATGGGGTAAACACCGATTTAATTGACGTAAAATCAGGCTATCGCACCTTTTCATCGGTTCTTTGGCTCTGCGCTGATACTGCAACAAGAACCTGCGTCTTCGATAAAGGAAATCTTCCTGCACTTGAGCTTAGCTGTGAGCAGAAAGAGGCAATAAAAGCTGCCGATATCCTTATGGTTGACGGTAACGAAATGTCAGCCGCCTTAGAAGCTGCAAAAATTGCAAGAGAAAACGGCACTAAGGTGCTCTACGACTGTGGAGGATTGTACGAAAACGTTGACAAGCTTTTGAGCTTTACAGACATTATGATACCCTCAGAAGAGTTTTCAATAGGTCACACCGGTGCTAAAACTGCCGAGGAAGCCGCTGTAAAGCTTTTCGAAACCTACAAGCCCGAGGTTGTTGTTGTAACTCAGGGCAAAAACGGCGGACTTATTTATGATGGAAAGGATATAATCCACTATCCCATCTACCCCGCAAACGTTGTTGACTCAAATGGCTCAGGCGATGTCTTTCACGGCGCATTTGCCGCCGCTGTTGTAAAGGGATACAGCTATCTTAAATGCTGCCACTTCAGTAGCGCAGTATCCGCAATTAAATGTATGGGACTTGGCGCAAGAGAAAGCGTTCCCGATTTTGAAACAACAAAGAATTACTTAAAGGAGAATGGATATGAACTTTAAGAAAAGCTATAAATCTGCAAATGGATATACCCCTATATGCAAAATAGGAGAGTGCAGCCTTAAAAAGCTTGAATTTGGTATAATCGAGCTTACCGCTGGCCAGAGCCTTAAATTCTATACAGAGGATAAGGAAACCGCCTTTATTATGCTCGAGGGTCATTGTAACGTAAAGGTAAATGACGAGGTTTATGAAAACGTTGGTAACAGAATGAACGTTTTTGAAAACCGCAAGGCTGAAAGCTTCTATATGCCCCGTGAGCAGGAGCTTGAAATCGAGGCTATTGATAACATCAAAATCGCTGTTTGTGCCACTCCCGTAGCCGACAAAACAGAGCCTCAGGTTCTCAGAGAAGATAGAGTTATCACAAAGGTTCTCGGCGAGCCTCCTTTCCAGCGTGAAACAAGCTTCCTTGTTGATGGAACTACCAACGCAAAGATTCTCACCATCGGCGAGGCTTACTGCACAGAGGGTAACTGGGCAGGCTTTCCCCCTCATAAGCATGATGAGGATAATATGCCCACAGAGTGCATAGCCGAGGAAATCTATTACTTCCTCTTTGAGCCCAAGCAGGGCTTTGCTGTTCAGTGCCTTTACACCTCGGACGGCGAAATTGACGAGGCTTACAGGGTTAAAAACGATGAACTCGTAGAATTCCCTTACGGCTATCATACAACCGTTTCAACCCCCGGCTATAAGAGCTATTTCTTATGGCTTATGGCAGGCGATTATCAGGGCTTTAACAGAAAGAGCGACCCTGAGCACGCATGGATTGAAAAGAGATAAATATGAAAATAGTAGAGATATGCCAGCGTGGCATATCTCTACTTTGCTACTTGAATAATTCTTTAAGGAATGGTGACTAAAATGCTTGAAAAATTAAAAAAACTTAACCCCACTATCGAATTTTTCGATGTAAACGATAAGGAATTTAAAACCTTCGGTAGAGTACTTAAAAATCTCAATACAAATGAGATTATTGAAGTAGCAAAGAAAATAGAAAACCCCGAAAGTGGCTCATCATATAAAGCCACAGTCGAGGATTTCGAGTGTCTCGAGATTGCAAATAAAATAGAAAACGAAATCTATGGCTCTCTGCCCACACAGATTGGCTACTGCTGGGGTCACAGCAGCTTTTTAAACGCAACCGAATGGCACACCTCGAGCGAGCTTAACATAGCTGTAACTGATTTAGTGCTTATTTTATGTCACGTTTGGGACATCGAAAACGGCAAAATTGATTCTTCGAAGTTCAAGGCCTTCTATGTACCCGCTGGAACCGCCATCGAGGTTTACGCAACAAGCGGACATTTCTGCCCATGCGAAGTAGATAAAGATGGCTTCGGATGCGTTGTTGGACTTCCCACAGGCACCAACACCGACCTTACAATAAAGGATCATGATCCGCTTCTTTTCCGCAAAAATAAATGGATTATCTCCCACGTTGAAAACGAAGGTCTCATAAATAGGGGAGTAGTCGCAGGAATTTCGGGCGAAAACTTTGAAATTAAATATTAAGGGACGTATAAAATGCAATTCTTTTTAACAACCTCAAATCAAATGTTAGTGCTGTTTGTATTTATGCTTTTGGGATATTTCTTAAATAAAAGCAAAATTCTCCCAAACAACACGTCCGTATCTTTTTCAAGGCTCGAAACCAACGTTTTGGTGCCTTGCCTTGTCTTTAAAACTTTTTATAACTACTGCACGATTGAGAACATTAGTAATAAATGGAGCTTTATAGTTTTTGGAAGTGCTATCATGGTAGTTTCAATTCCACTTGGGATTTTGCTTGCAAAGCTCTTCTCCAAGGATAACTATCTCCAAAAGATTTACACCTATTCATTTGCAGTTGCAAACTTCAGTTTTATGGGAAACGCGGTAGTTTTAGGAATTTTCGGCGAAAACGTGCTTTTCGATTATATGATTTTCACGCTTCCGCTCTGCCTTTACGTCTATTCCTTCGGAACGGCATCTCTTATCCCTAAAAAAGAGGGCGAGGAGAGGAAATTTTCGCTTAAGGTATTCTTAAATCCTATCTGCATTTCAATGCTCCTCGGTGCGATTTTTGGACTACTCAAGTTATATGTTCCGCCCTTTTTACTTACTGCAATTTCATCTGCAGGCGCTTGTATGTCGCCCTTGGCGATGATTTTAACAGGCTTTATTGTCGCAGATTTCAGCCTCAAAAAGCTCGCAAGCATTAAAAAGGTTTACATCGCATCAATTCTGCGCCTTATCATTTTGCCGCTCTTGTTTGTGCTTGTTTTAAAGCTTATAAAAGCCGATGACGATATAATTATGCTCACACTCTGCGCAACAGCGATGCCACTCGGACTTAACACAGTTGTTTTCCCTGCAGCTTATGGCGGCGATACCTCGCCCGGCGCAAGTATGGCGCTAATTTCACATCTTATGTCAATTATCACAATTCCGATTATGTTTTCAATCTTTATGTAAAGGAGAAGGGTTATGAAATATCTTTTAGGAATAGATTTCGGCGGTGGCGCTTCAAAAGCAACTCTTATTGACACTATCGGCAATATAATTGCCGAAAACACCGTCGAATACCCAACCTATTATCCTCAAAACGGAGCTTGTGAGCAGGATCCAAAGGATTGGATAAATGCCCTCTCTGAAAATTGCAAGGCTATTATCTCAAAAAGCGGCATAAATAACGAGGACATTATTTCGGTTGCAATAGATTCTGCAACCCATACCTCGCTTGTATGCGATAAGGATTTTAAGCCTCTTAGAAACGCTATGCATTGGACCGACACCCGAAGCAGAGCTCAGGCAAACAAAATGCGAGAGGAATTCGGCGAGAAAATCTTTAAAAAGACCTTCCATAAGCCTGACACTATTTGGACTCTTCCTCAGCTTGCTTGGCTTTACGAAAACGAGCCCGAAACTTTTGAGAAAATAAAGTATATCTTCTTTGAAAAGGACTATGTACGATATTTCCTTACGGGAGTTTTCTGCACCGACTATATCGAGGCCCAGGGAAGTATGCTCTTTGATTGCAACGAGCAAAAATGGGATGAAGAGCTTTGCTCCTTAGCAGGAATTAACAAAGAAATGCTACCGCCCCTTGTAAGCCCTACTGATATTATCGGAAACATAACTGTAGAAGCTTCTAAAATAACGGGACTTAGCACCTCTACCAAGGTTATCTGCGGCACAACCGACACAGTAATGGAGGTTTTTGCAAGCGGAGCTGTCAAAAAAGGCGACGTAACCGTTAAGCTTGCAACTGCAGGCAGAATTTGTGTCATAACCGATAAGCCCTATCCCGATAGACACCTCGTAAACTATTCGCACGTAGCGGAGGGACTTTGGTATCCCGGAACTGCAACCAAGGCCTGTGCAGCCTCTTATAGATGGTATCGCGATACCTTCGGCGGCGAGTATAAAGAGCTTGATGAAGGTGCAAAGGATATTCCTATTGGCTGTGAGGGACTTATTTTCCACCCCTACCTAAACGGCGAGCTTACCCCTTACGCAGACCCAACACTCTGTGCAAGCTTTATAGGCGCCCGAGCTACTCACACAAAAGCGCATTTTACCCGTGCCGTGCTCGAGGGCGTTGCATATTCGCTGGTTGATAGCAAAGTCTATCTTGACTCGCTGGGTATCCCTTATAACACCACTGCCACAGCAATCGGCGGCGGCACAAAGGGAAAGCTTTGGCGTCAGATGATTTCTGATGCTCTCGGAATTGCGCTTAAAACAACCGAAAGCTCGGATTCCTCGCTCGGCTCTGCAATGCTCGCAGGTATTGCGGTAGGTATTTTTGAGGATGTTTCCGATGCAGTTAATAAGTGCGTCAAGGAAAAGGATATAACCTATCCTAACCCCGAGAATACCGAGAAATACAGAAAGGTTTTCGAAACCTATAAAAAAATACACGATGCGTTAGCACCGATTTATAATGAGAGATAATATGAAGATATTAGTTTGTATCCGTCAAGGACTTGACGGAGAAATAAACCCGTTTGATGCCTGCGCATACGAGGCGGCATTGCGCGTAAGTGGGGCAGAGGTCATAATTTTAAGTATGGGACCTCTCAGTGCTAAGGATTTCTTACTCAGACTTACTCGTTTAGGCGCCAAAAAAGCTATATTGCTATCAGATAAAGCCTTTGCAGGCGCCGATACTTTGGCAACTGCCTATGCATTATCCAAAGCGGCCGAAAAAATAAAGCCCGACCTTATTTTCTGCGGCCGTCAAACCTTGGTTGGTGATACCGCACAAACAGGTCCAATGCTTTCGGTTTTATTTAAAACCGACCTTATAACCAATGTTATGAGCATAGATGAAATAGGCGAAAAGGTTACCTGCACAACTCGTGATATGGGAGTACAATCCGCAAATTTCCCTGCACTTTTAACTATTGAAAGAATAAACAACCTAAGACTTCCAAGCATTATGTCAAAGCTCGGTGAGGTCGAAGTATGGTCTTCTGAGGATATAGATGCCGATGTAACAAAATGCGGTCTTGAGGGCTCTCCAACAAGGGTTATTAAAACCTTTGAAAACGAGCAAGGCAAGAGAAAATGTAAATTTATCTCAGCAAATGAACTTAAAATCGCTATCGATGAAGGTCTTAAAAAGAATGCAGAAAGAGTTGCCCCCGAAAATTCTAACGGGGAAAAACTCAAAAAAGTCTGCATTGTAGGGGAGGCACCTCGCCCCTTTGCCGAAACCGTTAGCGACGATATAACTGTGCTTGAACTTACAAACGCACAGGACCTTGCTCAGAAAATAGCCGAACTAAAGCCTAATGCAGTGCTTTGGGCAAGCGATACGCTCTCTAAAAAATTATCAGCTCAAGTGGGTGCTATTCTTTCGCTCGGATTGTGCGCTGACTGTACTATGCTTGAGCGTGAAGGCGATGAGCTTTACATGTATCGTCCTGCTCTTTCGGGCAGTATTATCGCTAAAATCAAAAGCCTTACAAAACCAGCTATGGCAACAGTTCGTACAACTCAGAATGCTTCAGATGTTGTTGTTGCGGCTGGCTGGGGCGCGAGAGACTGTATTGATGCTGTAAAGAACTTTGCAGACAAAATCTCCGCCGATATGGTTGCAACCAGAAAAGCTGTTGATAACGATATTCTGCCTTATATTATGCAGGTGGGCCTTACCGGAAAAACAGTAAGCCCCCCCGTTTACATCGCATTTGGTGTTTCGGGTGCAGTTCATCATATCGTCGGAATGAAGGGTGCGGGCACAGTTATTGCCATAAACCCCGACAAAGACGCCCTGATTTTTGATTATGCCGATTATGGTATTTTAGCCAGTGCTGAGGATGTGCTAAAATGTATGTAGAAAAATTAAAACCGCAGTGTATCTCTTGCCTTAAAACCAAGCATTTAAATAGTGCTCCCGACAGTTTCTCTGAAGAACAAAAAAGAGAGTATAGGCAGGGGATTTTGAGGATTATACAAGAGGCAGAAACACACCAGAGCGCTCCCGTTGTCGTAGAAAAAATAAACGAGTTTAAAGAGAGTATTGGCATTATTTCGGATTACAGCGAAATAAAAAACAGCTTTAATACCTATATGCTCTCTATAGAAAATGATATCCAAGGTAAAATCGAAAGCTCTAAAAACCCCTTAAAAGCCGCGCTTTTGTATGCGATAGCAGGCAATTTTATCGATTTTGGCGCACTTGATAGTGTCGCTATCGAAAAGCTGAATGAGATACTGAAAAACTCTCAAAGCATTTCTATTAGCGATGAAAATTTTGTTGACTTTAAAAGTGAAATTTCATATGCTAAAAAAATCACATATATTTTAGATAACTGCGGTGAAATTGTCCTTGATAAGCTTCTGATAAAGCAGATTCAAAAGGTAAATCCCAATGCAAAAATAGATGTAATAGTTCGCGGAAAAGATGTCCTTAACGATTGCACAATTAAAGACGCAGAACAAGCAAAATTAACGGAGCTTGTTTCGGTCACAGACAACGGTACTGCAATCGCGGGCACCTGCCTTGAGCGAATTTCAAAGGAATCTAAAGTTATCATCGACAATGCCGACATAATAATTTCAAAAGGGCAGGGCAATTTCGAAACCCTCTCGTACTGTGGAAAAAACATATACTATCTGTTTTTGTGCAAATGCAATATGTTCGCAGAGAAATTTGGGGTAGAGAAATTTACAGGAATGTTTTTAAGAGAAAAAGAATTGTAAAAAATAAGCGGTGGATTTTCCACCGCTTTTTTCTATGCAAAAAACTCTTTAATAATTCCTTGTGAGAATAGGGAAGAAGCGCCGACAAATTTATCGAATGAGAAATCCGCATTGTCATCCGCCGAATCTGAAATAACTCGAATTATCGCAAACGGAACGCCAGCCTCAAAACAGGCTTGAGCAACTGCAGCCCCCTCCATTTCACAGCAAACCGCATCTTCGATTTTTTCTTTAAGCCAAAGCTTTTTCTCGGGTTTGTTTATAAACTGATCTCCCGATGCGATAACTCCGGTGTAAACACTCGGGGTGTCAATGCCCATACTATCGTAAAACTCGCAGATTTCTTTTTGATTTCTTGCTTTTTTAGCAAAACTCTCTGCCGCATTAACGCATCTATTGGAAAGCTCGACGTCGCAGGGAATCTGTGAAACGTTTAAAAGCGGAATTCTGAAAATATCGTTATCAGCAAGATAAAAATCGTGCTGCACACAAGAGGTGCCAATAGCAATATCGCCAACCTTAATATCATCTTTAAGTCCGCCTGCAATTCCGCAGAAAATAATAGCATCAACCGAAAACTTGTCTATAAGAAGCGCAGTTGTAATAGCGGCGGCAACCTTTCCAATTCGAGAAACGACCGCCACAACACTGTTTCCGTTTATATTTCCGCTTATAAAATCTCTACCATAGACATTTTTAACCTCTGCATTTTCAATAAGATTTTCTAAATGTCCGAATTCTTCCTGCATTGCGCAAATAATTCCGTATGTCATAACTTTCTCCCTTGTTTAAACACAAACGTCTTTTTTTATTTTCTTAAAGGTATCTTCTCCAATGCCTTTAACATTCATTATGTCTTCTATTTTCTTAAAAGGACCATTTACCTCACGATGCGTCATAATGGCAAGTGCTCTCGTTTCACCAATTTCCTCGAGGGTGCATAAAGCATCAACACCTGCAGTATTTAGATTAATCTTTCCGTTCTTATATTGTTCGGCGTCCTTATCTAACTGACTTTGCGCCGTAGTGCCGCTAACCTTTATCTTGCCACTTATTTTGGTGTAAGCATTAGAGGTGTAATAAACACAAACGCCGATAAACAATGCCGCGATAATACACAAAATCGGGATAGTGAAATCTCTTTTTCGAGGCTCGTCCTTAAAAATCTTGTCGCTTTCCTTATGCTCATCGGGTAGAGCTTTGCCACTGTCTATAAGCTCATCAAAGGTGATTTTGTCGCCGCTACTCATTGTCTACTCCTGCCATTTTTCTAAACTCAGCCTCGTCAATAACGCTGACTCCAAGGTCATTTGCTTTTGTTAGCTTAGAGCCTGCATCCTCTCCGGCAAGTACGAAAGAAGTTTTTTTAGAAACACTCCCGGTAACCTTTCCGCCTAAATCAACTATGATTTTGGAGGCTTCGTCACGGGTGTAGGTGGGCAGTGTACCCGTCAAAACAAAAGTAAGTCCCGTAAACTGCGAGCCTTTCTTTTCTGTTTTGTGCTTCATATTAAGCCCGTAATTTTTAAACTGTTCTATGAGCTCGAGCGAGCTTTCATCACCAAAAAACTCAAGCAAACTGTTTGCCATCTCTTCGCCCACTCCGTCAATGCTGGTGAGAGTGTCAAAATCTGCAGAAATTATCTCATCCATAGTAGGAAGCCTGTCTGCTATAAGACTCGAAACCTTTTGCCCAATGTGCCTTATTCCAAGCGCAGTTAAGAGGCAGGATAGATCCTTTTCTTTAGAAGCTTCGATGGCAGAAATAAGATTTTGAGCTGATTTTTCTCCGAATCCCTCAATATAGGCAATATCCTCGGGCACAAGCGCATATAAATCAGCCGCTGAAGAAATAAGCTTTCTTTCAATAAGCATATCAATAATTGCAGGGCCAAGACCTGCAATATCCATAGCAGATTTAGAAGCAAAATGAATGATATTTCTTTTGAGCTGAGCAGGGCATTTGGGGTTGAAGCAGCGGATAACCGCCTCGTCGTCAATCCTATGTGTTTTGCTGCCGCACGAAGGGCAGACATCGGGAATAAAGTAAGGCTCGCTACCCTCAGCGTGCGCCTTAGAGAAAAGTACCTCGGGAATAATTTCTCCCGCTTTTCTGACAACTATGGTATCCCCAATGCGAATGTCCTTTTCGCTGATAAAGTCTTGATTGTGAAGCACCGCACGGCTAACGCTCGTTCCTGCAAGCATAATGGGATCAAAAACGGCGGTAGGGGTGAGTGCTCCGGTGCGCCCGACGTTTATTTCAATATTTCGGAGTACGGTTTCCTTTTCCTCGGGAGGATATTTAAAAGCAACCGCCCAACGAGGGTATTTTGCGGTAGAACCAAGGCTTTCGCGGTCTGTAAAGTTATCAACCTTTACAACAGCTCCATCTATATCAAAACCGTATTTTCCGCGCATATTTCCGATTTTTTCGATTTCAAGGATAACATCCTCAATGTTTTCAAAGGTGTTGTATGAGGGCGAAACGGGGAAACCTAATTCCTTTAGAAAATCAAGCGACTGTTTGTGCGAATTTAAAGTTTTGCCCTCAATCTGCTGAATATTAAAAACAAATATATCGAGCTTTCTTGAGCGTGTAATTTCTGAGTTTTTCTGTCTAAGCGATCCGGCTGCCGCATTTCTCGGGTTTTTAAAAGGCTTTTCGTCGTTTTCCTCCTGCTTTTCAGTAAGCTCTAAGAAAACTGCGGTTGACATATAAACCTCGCCGCGAACCTCTAAAAAGGGTACTGCAACGGGAAGTTTTTTAGGAACAGACTGTATGGTTAAAATATTCTCGGTAACATCCTCGCCGACAAATCCGTCTCCTCTTGTAGAGGCTCGAACAAGCTGTCCGTTTCTGTATTCAACCGAAACAGACAATCCGTCAATCTTAGGCTCGACAACGTAAAGGGGAGAGGAAACTGCTTCTCTTACTCGGCGGTCAAAATCAAGAACGTCATCTGTGCCGAAAACGTCTCGCAGACTTGCCATCTGAACAGTGTGCTCAACGGGAGAAAAAAGACCTTTTGAATATGTGCCGCCAACCTTTTGAGTGGGGGAGTCAGGACTAATAAAATCGGGGTTATCCGCCTCGATTTTTTTAAGCTTCTGCATAAGCATATCATATTCGTAGTCGCTTATCTCTGGGGCATCATTGTCATAGTAAAGCTTGTTGTGATGCTCGATTTCCTTTTTTAGCGCTTCATACTCAGTTAAAATGCTTTTATTCTCGTCCATTTTAATCTCTCCAGCATAAAAATACATAATTATTTTAACATATTTATTTTAAGAATGCCACAATTTTTTAAATAAAAAAGTAATTTTAGGTTTTTTGTTGATATAACTATAAATTTATGCTATAATACCCTAATAATAGTTTCTAAGAAAGGAGCGGATTTTTGTGCTCAATTTTAAAAAATGGAATATAGCAAATTCAGAGAATTTCCGCTCGCTTTCGAGTAAGTATTCAGTGTGCTCGCTCGCATCTAAGGTTGCCGCTTCGAGACTTTCTTCAATATCGGAAAAAGAACTTTTTTCATCGGAGAATTTCGTTGCCTCGCCCTTTGATTTAATTGATATGGATAGGGCTGTAGACCGCATAAATGAGGCCTTGGAAAATGATGAAAAAATCGTTGTCTATGGCGATTACGATGCTGACGGCGTTACTGCAACCGTCATCCTGACTTCTTTCCTCGAAGCTATGGGTGCAGATGTAAGCTTCTATATCCCCAGCCGCGAGGACGAAGGCTACGGACTTAATGTGGACGCTATTGAGAGGCTTTGCAATGATGGTTGCAATCTTATTATAACAGTTGATAACGGAATTGCCGCAGTTGATGAAATTGAGTTTGCAAAAAGTCTCGGAATGGACGTTGTTGTAACCGACCACCACATGCCTCAGGGAAAGATCCCCAATTGCATTGTAGTCGATCCGCATAGAAAAGATTGCCCGAGCAAATTTAAGGATATTTGCGGTGCCTTTGTTGCATTTAAACTCGTTGCCGCGCTCGACGGCGGAGATTATGATGGTGCCTTTATGCAGTATGGTGAGCTTGTTGCTCTTGCAACTATTGCTGATATCGTTCCGCTTGTAGACGAGAATAGAACAGTTGCAAGGCTCGGAATACAGCGCATGAGAAACACCGATAATTTGGGACTTTGCGCCCTTATAAATGCCGCTCTCTCAGAAGGAGTGCAGATTGATTCTAATTCTATAACATACTCGATAATTCCCCGTATAAACGCCGCAGGCAGAATGGGAAGTGCTATGCGTGCCGCACAGCTGCTTCTTTGCGAGGATGAGGACGAAGCCGAGCGCTTAGCCTCTGAGCTTTGCCGCGATAACGATAAAAGAAAAAATATTGAGGCAGATATTCTCAGCGAAATAGAAGAAATGTCCATTTCAGAGCCGCATCTGTTCTCGGATAGAATCGTTGTTGTGTGCGGAAAAGGCTGGCACCACGGTGTTCTCGGCATAGTCGCCTCCAAACTCGTTGAAAAAACGGGTAAACCCTCTATTGTTCTTTCAGAGGAAGACGGAGTTGCTGTCGGCTCGGGCAGAAGCGTTGAGGGCTTTAATCTTTTTGAAGCCCTATGCTCTTGCAGTGAGGTATTTGAACGTTTCGGAGGTCATAGCCTCGCCGCAGGCGTAACTGTAAAGGTAGAGAACATTACAGAGTTTAGAGAAAAAATAAATAAATATGCCGCCCTGCATTATCCCTATATGCCCATAAACACACTTTCGGCAGACGCAGCTATCGCACCCGAGGAAATAACTCTCGCCGCCGTTAAAGAACTTTCGATGTTCGAGCCGTTTGGCAAGTCAAATTCCGCCCCCGTTTTCGCCATTTTGGGCGCAACCTTAAGCGGCGCTTCGTCTATTGGAAACGGCAAGCATACAAGATTTTCCTTTACTTATGATAAATTTAATTTCACAGCTTTGTACTTTGGCGCCGCAGCCGACGAATTTTCACCTCTTTTACAGAAGAATGTCGATATTCTCGTTCGCCTTAAGCCCAATGTTTACAATGGTATTGAATCTGTAACAATTCAGATAGTCGATTTAAGACCTTCGGGAATAAACGATGATATTTTCTTTAAAGAAAAGCAGCTTTACGAAATTGCGAACCGAGGCGAGAAATTAACCTCAAAACAGGCTAATTATTTGATGCCGAGTCGTGATGAAGCCGCACTGCTTTATAAGACTTTGAAGCTAAACAGTCCCTATAATTTCGGCGAGGATATGCTCTGGTGGCAGCTTTCGGGTAAAATAAATAGGGCCAAGCTTTCGGTTATATTAAAGGCTTTCAATGAGTCGCAGCTTTTAGAAATTAATGATGGAAAAATCGAAATCCTTGAAGCTAAACAAAAGCAAGACCTATTTCAGTGCAGCATTCTAAAGAACATTTCAAAATGCCTATAGAACTAAAGGAGCAGACAATTTTTATGGATGCGTTGTTACAAGAACTTTTAGACGTTATTGAACGCAATATCAAAAACCTCAATAAGGAAAAAATAATTTCGGCATACCACTTTGCAAAAGAGGCCCACGAGGGTCAAAAGCGCAAATCTGGTGAGCCTTATATAATCCACCCTATTGCAGTTGCAAAGATTCTTGTCGAAATGGGAATGGACACCGACACAATCGTTGCCGCCCTGCTTCACGATGTTGTTGAGGACACCGAGGTAGAACTCCGCGAGGTCGAAAGTAAGTTCGGAAGCGATGTTGCGCTGCTTGTAGATGGCGTTACAAAATTAGGACTCCTGCCGCTTACCTCGAGAGAGGAACAGCAGGCTGAAAACGTTCGAAAAATGCTTCTTGCAATGTCGAGAGATATCCGAGTTGTTATTATAAAGCTTGTTGACCGCCTTCATAATATGCGAACAATCGACTATGTTTCGGAGCAGAAGCAGAGAGATAAATCTTTAGAGACTATGGAGGTTTATGCCCCCATCGCTCATAGACTCGGAATCAGAGCCGTTAAAGAGGAGCTTGAAGACCTCTCGCTTAAGCACTTAGACCCCATCGGCTATGAGCAGATTGAAGAAAAGCTCGTCGGTCAGAAAGAGGAAAGACAAGAGTTCCTTGACAGAATTAAAGAGAGAATAACCGAGCGCCTTGGCGAAGGTGGAAGCTTTGTTGTCGAGGGTCGTGTTAAGAGTATTTACGGAATTTATCGCAAGGTCTTTATGCAGAATAAGATCTTTGAGGAAATTTATGATATTTATGCCGTTCGTGTTATTGTCGATAGCGTAAACGAATGCTATAACATTCTCGGAATTATCCACGATATGTTCCGCCCCATTCCTAATAGATTTAAGGATTATATCTCAACCCCCAAGCCCAATATGTATCAGTCTCTGCACACAACTGTTATCGACAAAGAGGGCGTTCCCTTTGAGGTTCAGATAAGAACCTGGGATATGCACCATACCGCCGAATACGGAATCGCGGCGCACTGGAAATATAAGCAGGGAATTAGCGGTAAAAATAAGATTGAAGAGCGTCTTGCTTGGGTTCGTCAGCTCTTAGAGGCTCAAAAGGAAGCCGAGGACGTTGAGGAAATCGTTCGCAGTATCAAATCAGATATTGCTCCCGAGGAGGTCTTTGTATTTACCCCTAAGGGCGACGTTGTAAGCCTTCCCATCGGCTCCTGCATTATCGACTTTGCCTATGCTATCCACACCGCCGTTGGTAACAGAACTGTCGGCGCTAAGGTTGACGGAAAAATAGTTCCGCTTGATTATAAGGTTAAAACGGGCGAGATTGTTGAGATTATCACCTCGAATACCAAGGGCAAAGGCCCAAGCCGAGATTGGATTAAGCTTGTCGCAACCAGTGAAGCGAGAAATAAAATCCGAAACTGGTTTAAGAAGGAATATCGCGAGGAAAATATTGAACAAGGAAAACTCGAGCTCGATGCCGAATTTAGAAGAAACCTCATCAATATTTCTCCTGAAAAACGTGACGAATTCCTTATGAATATCGCCAAAAGGCACCATTACGATAACCTTGACGATTTCTATGCCGCAATCGGCTATGGCGGAATTCTCATTTCCCGCATTATGCCGAGGGTAAAAGAGGATTATAATAAGGCTGTCAAAGAGGCAAAGGCTAAAAACCAAAGCTTTTCTATCGATGATGTTGTCAGCGAGAATAAAAGCCGTAAAAAGAGCGGCAGCGTTATCGTTGAGGGACTTGATAACTGCCTTGTTAAATTCGCAAAATGCTGCAGTCCGCTTCCCGGCGATGACGTTGTTGGATATATAACAAGAGGCGCAGGCGTTTCTGTCCATAAGTCCGACTGTGCGCATGCGATAAGTGGTATGAAAAAAGAAGAAGAAAAGGCTCGTTGGGTCAAGGTTTACTGGACAGACGTTACCCCCACAAGCAGTTATGATGTTAATCTTCTTATATGGGCGAATGCCCGTGCAAACCTGCTTCTCGATATCAGTACACAGTTTGCACAAATGCGTGTCCCCATTCATAGCATAAGCGCAAAGGACACCAAGGACGGACGAAGCTTCTTCTATATCAATATAAGCACAGAGGGAGCAGAGCATCTTAAAACCATTATGGACCGTCTTTCCAAAATTCCCGACGTTAATATTGTAGAAAGGGCAACAAACTAATGATTGCTTTAGTTCAGAGATCAAATGCCGCAAGCGTCAAGGTTGACGAAAAAATCGTCGGCGCAATTGATAGCGGTGTAGTTGTATTTTTCGGCGTTTTTAAAGAGGATAGCGAAAAAGAGTGTGAGTATCTCGCTCGCAAAATCGCAAACCTTCGCATTTTTAATGACGAAAACGACAAAATGAATAAATCTCTTTTAGATGTTGGCGGCAGCGTTTTGGCCATTTCTAATTTCACCCTCTGCGCCGATGCCAAAAAGGGAACAAGACCTTCCTATGACGGCGCAATGCCTCCTAATGAGGCTAACCGCCTTTACGAATATTTCTGCGAGAAACTAAGAGAAAATGGAATTGAAAAGGTCGAAAAGGGAGTTTTCGGCGCTTATATGAAGGTCAGCGTTGAAAATGACGGACCTATTTCTATCGTTCTTGACACAGATAAGATAATGGCAAAACAAAAGTGAGGCTTTTATGAATATTAAAACTGTTGTTGTAGGTAAGCTTCTTAATAACACCTATATAATTACAACAAAAGAGAATAATGCAGTCATAATTGATCCGGGAATGGAATTTGATAAAATAGAAAAAGCGCTCGATGAATGCGGAGCTGCCCTTAAATACATCATTTTCACCCACGGACATTATGACCACACCGCCTCGGCATACGATTTAGTAGAAAAGACAGGCGCCAAGCTCGTTATCGGCTCTCGCGATGCCGAAATGCTCGAGGATACCGACCTGAGTATGTCCTGGATGTTTACAAACCATCCCCACTCGCTTGCCGCCGATATTCCCGTCGAGGACGGCGATACTCTAACTCTCGATGAACTAACCTTCGAGTTTGTTATGACCCCCGGTCATAGCAAGGGCTCAATGGTAATTCTCTGTGATGACATTATGTTCTCGGGCGATACAGTTTTAGAGCAGAGCGTTGGCAGAACCGATTTTTATGGCGGAAACGAAGCTTTTATGATTCAGTCAATAAAGCGTCTTGCCGCACTGGATAAAAATTATAAAATCTTAGCAGGTCACGGACCTGCAACAACCCTCGAGAGGGAAAAACAACAAAATCCGTACTTTTTGCAGTACGCCTAAAGGAAATTTATGCAGATAATTATAAACAACCACCCTTTCCGCTATGAAATGGAAAACATCGCAAGAATGTTTTTTCACGAGCGGGAGATTGAAATTGTATTTGATGAGCAAAATCCAATAGGGGATAGCGTTGTAACTGAGATTAGACCAAACGGAGAAATCTTCGTGTCTGTTTCGGTTTGTAATTTGTCTGCCCAAAAGTCCGAAATGCGCAAAAGCGAGAACGAAAAGGAAACCGAATGGCAAATGGCAGGCCTTCTTTACGACTGCCTTACCGAGATTTCTGAAAAGCAGCAAAAATGGGGCCTTTTAACAGGTGTGCGTCCGACAAGGCTTGTCCACAGAATGCTCGATGACGGAATTTCTATTCCTGAAATCAGAAATAAATTCTTAAATGAATATAGAGTAAGCGAGGAAAAATTCCTCTTAGTATGGCAAACTGCGCAGGCAGAAAGAGAGGTTATCTTAGGCTCACAGCCTCAGGATTTCAGCCTCTATATTTCTATCCCTTTTTGCCCCTCAAGATGTAATTATTGCTCCTTTGTTTCGGGCTCTGTTGAGAAAATGGGTCACATAATCCCGCAGTATGTTGAGTTTCTTGCAAAGGAAATCGAGGATGCCGCAAAAATAACAAAAGCGGCAGGTCTGCGCCTTAGAAGTGTATATTTCGGCGGCGGCACTCCCACAACCCTTAGTGCAGATGAGCTTACTTTTTTAATGGACAAAATAGCCGACAATTTCGACCTTTCTAATATAACTGAATACACAGTTGAAGCAGGCAGACCCGATACTGTAACCCCTGAAAAACTTATTGCTATCAAAAATATGGGCGCTGATAGAATCAGCATAAATCCGCAGACCTTTAATGACGATGTTTTAAAGGCAATCGGCAGAAAACACACAACACAGCAAACCCTTCAGGCTTACGAAATGGCAAGAAAAATAGGCTTTAAAACTATAAATATGGACCTT
>JAZRHT010000002.1:0-5528 GCA_045644905.1 Oscillospiraceae bacterium | reverse complement strand
AAAAATAAAACCGCCTTTTTAAAAGGCGGTTTTTGTTTTTTTAAACCTGTGCGTCGCAAAGCTCTGCCTCTTTTTTCTTCTTTTTGAATACTATAAAGAAGGCTATAAGCTCAGCGATTATTGTAACTGTCCACGAGATTGGATAGGAAAGGAAGAGGCACTGAGGTGTGTGCAGCGAGGGAATTGCAAAAATGGTATAAATCCAGGTAATTCGCAAAACGCAGGTTCCGAATACTGTAATAATCATAGTGGTAAAGGACGAGCCCATTCCGCGAATTGCGCCCGTTATAGTGTCCATAATTCCGCAAAGGAAATAGAAAACTCCAACAATCGACATTCTCATAAGTCCATAGGTGATAGCCTGCGCCGAGTCGGTTATGTAAATAGAAAGAAGCTGCTTTCCGAAAATGTAGGAGAGATTTCCAAAAACAAGTCCGCACGCGCCCGAGCATAATGCGCTAATAATTAAAGCCTTTTTAACTCGGTCAAATTTACGAGCTCCGTAATTTTGAGCAGAGAAATTGAGAGAGGACTGATAGAATGCTGCCATTATCATATATACGTAGCCTTCAATGTTGCCTGCGGCCGCGTTTCCGGCAAGGAAAATATCTCCAAATGAGTTGACAGAAGACTGAATAAGAAGGTTTGAAATTGAAAACAGAGATGACTGAATTCCCGAAGGGATGCCAATGCCGAGCATCTTTTTAAGAGCAGCTTTATCAAAGCACATTTCTTTAAAGCTAAAATGCAGAGCATCGTGACGCTTCATAAGTGCTTTCAAAACAAGGGTAGATGAAACAGAAAGCGCAATTCCGGTAGCGAGGGCGACACCAGCAACGTCCATGTGGAAAACTGTGACAAAAATAACGTTAAGAACAACGTTGACAACGCCGGCGATTGAAACGTAAATAAGCGGCCTTTTGGTGTCACCTGCAGCTCTCAGAAGTGCTGCGCCGAAGTTATAAAGCATATTAAAGGGCATTGCCGAAAAATATATTCTCATATAAAGAGTTGAAAGAGGCAGAACGTTTTCGGGAGTGCCCATAAGCCGCAGGAGCGGCTCGCAAACAATATTGCCGATAATTGCAAGACCAATACCGCCTAATACGGCGGTAGGGATAGTTGTGTGTACGGTGCGGCTTGCTTTATCATAGTCACCTGCGCCTAATGCCTGCGCGGTGGTAGCGCCTGCGCCTGTTGACAGACCTAAGAAAAGGCTGAATATAAGCGTGGTAGCAGAGCCGGTTGCACCAACTGCACCAACCGAAAGGCTTCCGCAGAAGCGGCCTACAACAATAAGGTCAGTGGTGTTAAACAGAAGCTGCATAACACTTGTTAAAATAATGGGGATAGTATATAAAATGATGTTTCCGAGCATAGGTCCGGAGCACATATCACGATTTCGTCTTGGCATATTCATCACCTCTTACCCCCAATTATATTCCTTTACAAATAAATTTCAACCCCAAACAGACATTTTCTAAAATTTCCATATTTTGCATTAGTTTCCACATAAACAAGTCGCCCTTTTTGTTTGACAAATACAAAAACCTATGATAGTATATTTTTAGTATTTTAGTAGTAAGGAGCATTGTATTGAATATAAAAAGATTATTTGCGCTGATTATTTCAGCGATGTTAATTGTAAGTTGTTTTTGTGCCTGCTCGCCTAAGGATACGGCCAAAACATCCTCGCATATACATACAGAAAGCGAGCATAATCACGATCACGTTCAAGGCAGCGATAAAACCCAGAATACGACCTCTAAAAAGCCTTCCAACCAAAGCGACAAAAACACTTCCAGCAAGGCTCAAATTGGTATTGGAAGACCTATCGCCACGGGAAAAGATAAGGACGTTAACTTTGATAAATATGCCGAGCTGCCCCGTGAGGGTAAAAACGTTTCGGCGAAGCTTTTTAATGAGTTTGATGCCCGTGACCACGAAGCACTTTATTTTTATAATGTAAAAAGCACAACCTATGCTTCGACAAGCTATGTTGCTTTTGATTTCCTAAATCGTAAGCTTGATTTTTATAAGGAAAACCGAAACGAGCAGGAAATCCGTGACTTTAAGATGTCGCTGTCTTTAAGCACTTGGACGCCCAAAAAGTTTACCGCTAAAACTACTCCGAGCACGGTTATTTACTTTGACGATGATTTCCATCTCAATATAGAGGAAAAGGTTGACGGAGCATACTGGCTTTCGCTCAACGCCTCCTATGGCAAGGTTTATTACATAGTTCCAAAGGCTGTATATGAATATGTGGTTGCGTTTTCAAGATAAAATATTTTAGACTAAAACATTATAAAGAAAAGCCCCGATGATATTCATCGGGGCTTTTTATTTGTTTTATTTAAGCGCAGCTTTGAGGTTTTCAAGCTGTTCTTTGAGCTCTTTAGGAAGCTTGTCGCCAAACTTCTTGTAGTGCTCTTCGATTTCCTGGGCTTCAGCGGTCCAGATATCCTTGTCAACCTTGAGGATGCCCTTTAAGGTTTCGATATCGAAATCAAGATCGGTAAGATCAATATCCTCAGCCTTGGGAACAAAGCCGATTGCGGTTTCCTCAGCGTCTGCCTTGCCTTCGCAGCGGTCGATGATCCAGTTAAGAACACGCATATTGTCGCCAAATCCGGGCCAGATGAAGTTGCCTTCATCGTCGGTACGGAACCAGTTAACGTTGAAGATCTTGGGAGCCTTGTCGCCAAGCTTTGCGCCCATTTCGAGCCAATGCTGGAAATAGTCACCCATGTTATATCCGCAGAAGGGAAGCATAGCCATAGGATCGCGGCGAACAACACCGACAGCGCCTGCTGCAGCAGCAGTTGTCTCAGAAGCCATAGCCGAGCCAATAAATACACCGTTGACCCAATCCTTTGACTGATAAACGAGGGGAGCGCATTTTGCACGTCTTCCGCCGAATACGATAGCCGAGATAGGAACGCCAGCGCCCTTATCAAACTCCTCGGAGATGCAGGGGCAGTTTACTGCGGGAGCAGTAAAGCGGCTGTTGGGGTGTGCAGCGCAGGTGGATTTATCTGCTTTATCAAACTTGGAAGCATCCCAAGGATTGCCCTTCCAATCGATAGCATTTTCGGGAAGATTCTTGTTAAGACCCTCCCACCAAACAGTGTTGTCATTAAGATCAAGAGCAACGTTGGTGAAGATGGTGTTCTTCTTAGTAGAAGCGAGAGCATTGAAGTTGGACTTTTCGTTGGTTCCGGGAGCAACGCCGAAGAATCCGTTTTCGGGGTTGATAGCATAAAGTCTGCCATCTGCGCCGATTCTCATCCAAGCGATGTCGTCACCAACTGTCCAAACCTTGTAGCCCTTTTCTTTAAGGTACTCGGGAGGAATGAGCATAGCGAGGTTGGTTTTTCCGCAAGCCGAGGGGAATGCGGCAGCGATGTAACGAACTTCGCCCTTGGGATTTTCAAGACCGAGGATGAGCATATGCTCAGCCATCCAGCCCTCTTTCCAGCCCTGATAGGAAGCGATTCTCAGAGCAAAGCATTTTTTGCCGAGGAGAACGTTTCCGCCGTAAGCAGAGTTAACAGAAATAATGGTGTTGTCTTCGGGGAACTGGCAGATGTATCTGTTTTCGGGATCAACGTCGCATTTTGCGTGCAGTCCGCGAACCCAATCATTGCTGTCGCCGAGAACCTCGAGAACCTTAGAGCCAACTCTTGTCATAATAGCCATGTTGAGAACAACATAGATAGAGTCGGTAATCTCGATTCCGATTTTAGCAAGAGGAGAGCCGATGGGGCCCATCGAGAAGGGAATGATATACATAGTTCTTCCCTCGTAGGTTCCTCTTGCGATATTGTAAAGCTTTTCGTACATCTCTGCGGGTGCACACCAGTTGTTTGTGGGGCCTGCGGTCTCTTTTTCTGCGGTGCAGATAAAGGTGCGATCCTCAACACGAGCAACGTCGTTAGGCTTTGTGCGGTGCAGATAGCATCCGGGAAGCTTTTCTTCGTTGAGCTTGAGAAGTTCGCCTGATGCAACAGCCTCTTTGCGCAGAGCTTCGAGCTGAGCTTCGCTGCCATCAATCCACACAATATTTGTGGGATTTAAGAGCTCTTTCATTTCTTCGAGCCATTTTAAAACGGTAGCATTCTTGGTCATGGTTGTGTATCTCCTTTATTAAAAATTACTTAAAAAAATCCAACTTCCACCAATTAACATTATACCCAAACAACGCGAGAAAATCAATAGTAAAATATTATTTTATCGTAAAATAATTGTAAATAAAAAAGCCTCCCTTACAAAAGAGAGGCTTTAGAGTTTAGTCTAAGAATTTCTTTGCAATGCCGATGATTTCGGAAGGGTGAGCGATTATGTAATCTGCGCCTGCGCCCTCGAGCTCTGCTCTGTCGCGAAAGCCCCAGAGAACGCCGATGTTAACAAGCTCTGCATTCTTTGCGGTCTTAATATCGGTTGCAGTGTCGCCGACGTAAAGAACTTCGCTTTTCTCAACTGAGAGCTCATCTAAAATAGCGTAAACTCCCTCGGGGTCGGGCTTTAATGCGATACCGTCGCGTCCGCCGTAGCAAAGGTCGATAAGTCCTTCTTCAAAGAGTGCCTCTGCAACCTTTTTAGCGGTTGAATCGGGCTTGTTGGAGAGGATAGCGGTTTTAACTCCGAGCTTTTTAAGCTCTAAAAGCATCTCGCAAACGCCCTCGTAAGCCTCGGTGAGGTAGAGAAAATCGTTGTCGTAGGTCTCGTTGTATTCGGGCAGAACCTGCTCAAACTGTTCATCTGTGCCGCCGACTTCTTTAATCATTCGCTCAACTAAAACGCGAGCGCCGTTTCCAACGAGAACCTTGTATCTGTCGGTTTCGATGGAGGGAAGTCCGTATTTGTTGAGTGCATTGTTTGCAAAATATGCGATGGATTTTATGGTATCGACAAGTGTGCCGTCCATATCAAAAAGACATAATTTAAGCATTGTTAACTCCTTTAATTTACCATTCGAGTGTGTAGATAGACTTGGTGAGGAATATCTCTCCCTTGTGGGCGGAGTGCTTGCCGGTCATATCAAAATATGCCTTAAAGCATCTGAACTGAGTAACCTGCCAGCTATCGCAAAGGCGAGTTGCATGGGGATACTTGTCATAATCAAAAACGCTCTCTACCTTGGCTCTGAAATTGTGCTCGGGAGCATAAACCTCATACCAGTTGTTATAGTGGTCACGACCAAAGAGAGTATTTGAGCAAAGCTCCTCGGGAACGTATGTAATCTCAACGGGGGTGGGGTGCTTTGCACTTGCTCCGTGTGTGATAAATCTCTTGCCCTCGTATTCTAAGGGAAGCGCCATCATTGTACTTTCAAAGCGCTTAATAAAGAGGTCCATAAGCGCTTCATAACGGCTGGAAACGGTGTAACCCTCGCCGCTCCATTCAGAAACCTTGTTTCGTCTGAAAACCTTAACATCAGGTGTATCAAAGCGGTTTAAAACCGACATTGTGGTGAGCTTTAAGTAGTTGCACTCGACCTCAAAATCGCTCTCGGGGTCAACAAG
>JAZRHT010000001.1:0-14237 GCA_045644905.1 Oscillospiraceae bacterium | reverse complement strand
TATGGGTGGCGACAAGCACAATTCCCACGGAATTATGATGAAATTCCCCAAAGAGAGCCCCTTCCCCAATATGCCGACCGATGCTCCCGACAGAAGATTTATGGCTATGCCTGCTTATGTAGGCGGTAGATTTAACGTTGCGGGTCAGAAATGGTATGGCTCTAACATTATAAACCCCACGAGAGGACTTCCCCGCTCCATTCTGATGGTTATGCTCAACGACGCTGACACCTGCGAGCCGCTTGCGCTTATGTCAGGCAACCTCATCAGCTCTGTTAGAACGGGATGTGTTCCTGCAGTTGGAGTTCGTCATCTTGCAAGAAAGGACGCAGAGGTTTGTGCTTGCATTGGTGCAGGACCTGTTAGCAAGGCTTGTTTTGAGGCTATTATAATTGAAGCTAAGAGCCTTAAAAAGCTTATTGTTTGCGACCTTATTTTAGAAAAAGCTGAGGCTTTCGCAAAAGAAATGAGCGAAAAATACGGCATCGAGGCTAAGGGCACAGTTTGTCTTGAAGAGGCAGTTCGTGCAGGTGATATAATAAGTGTTGCGGCCTCGTCTGTAAAGCCTATCAATCTTGTAAACGACTGGCTTAAAAAGGGCTCGCTCATTATATTCAGCGGCCGCTGCAACATTGACGAGGATTACTTTATGTCCTCCAAGCTCATTGTTGACAATGCCAAGATGCACGAGGTTTATTTTGACGAGCACATGATGCTTCCTGAAAACGAGAGATTTATAAACGGAATCGGCGTTCAGGCTTACAGAATGATGTACGAGGGCAAGCTCCCTCCCGTTACCGAAACAGTTAGCCTTGGTGACGTAATCTGCGGCGATAAGGTTGGAAGAGAATCTGAGGATGACAGAATCTGTTTTATCGCAGGCGGAATGCCCGTTTGGGACGTGGGCTGGGGATTTGACCTTTATAACAGCGCAAAAGAAAAGGGTCTCGGACAGACACTCACGCTTTGGGAAGATCCATATCTTAACTAAAAAGCAAAAAATGCGGCAGGATTCTCCTGCCGCATTTTTTATTCTCTTGCAATATAAACTCCATCATCGTCATCAATTTCAGGGATTTTGACTAAAACTCTTTCCTCGTGCGAGGTTGGGATATTTTTGCCAACAAAATCTCCACGAATGGGAAGCTCTCTATGTCCTCTATCGACCAAAATTGCAAGCTGAATGCAAGCGGGTCTGCCAAGGGAAATGAGAGCATCAATGGCAGCTCTTACGGTTCTTCCCGTATACAAAACGTCGTCAACAAGCACGATTTTCTTGCCAGTTACGGAGAAAGGAATCTCAGTTGCGTTAATGACAGGATTTACAAATTTCTCGGTAAGGTCATCACGATAAAGGGTTATATCAAGCATACCCATAGGCACTCTTTGACCTTCGATTGCCTCGATATTACTGCAAAGGCGCTCGGCGATAGGAACACCTCGGCGGCGAATTCCTATAATACAAAGGTCCTCGCAACCACGATTTTTCTCAATTATCTCGTGGGAAATTCTTTTAAGAGCTCGGCTTACCGCTTCGCCATCCATTATCTTTGTCTGCTGCATTTTTTACCCTCCGTTTTGGGAGATTTTGGCTGTAAAGTTATTTACCTTTACTCTCTTTAAATGCCTCTATAAGTGCTTTTGCGAGCTGGTCGGGGCAGGAGGTCTGCTTCATTCCACACTCAATTCCCTCAAGGCGCATAACGGCATCTTCGACACTCATTCCCTCAACTAAACGAGCAACTCCCTGAGTGTTACCTGCGCAGCCGCCAACGAAATCGACTCTTTTAATAATATTTCCGTCGAGCTTGATTTTAATTTGTCTTGAACAAACACCACGAGGGGTGAAATTAAATTCAGTCATTTTTTATTCTCCTCTATTTACAACAGCCTGTACAAGCTGTGAATAGTTTTTTAATGCTGTGAGGGGTTGTCCCGGGAGCTTTTCTAAATCCGAGAAGAATAAGCTTCTCTGCTAAATCCTCTGGAATTTCAAAATCATAATATTCCGCACCCTTTTCCTCTCCGCCTGCTATTGCAGCTCTGACAACTCCGTCGAGAATATCATTCGAAGGGGCTTTTGCGTATTCTATAACTGCGGTTTTATCTCTAAGAGTAAAGATACAATAACCACAAATGTTGCGCTCATCTAAAGCAGCGTAGCATATTTTTTCGGGTGTGTGCTCGAGCCCAGCATCAAAGCACATCTCTCTTGTTATGTAAAGCGGGGTTTCTTTTATAGCAATCATTTTTATCCTCCATAGGCTTTAAGACCGTGTTTATAAGCACACGGTCTTATCTTCTTCTGCTTACCATAATCGCATTTGCAATCGGCACGATAATACTTGTTACGTAGGAAACTATAATCTGCGCTACGTGCATATTGCTAACATTGAGTGCTCTTTCATAGCCCCAATAAATAAGTGCGCAAATAAGCAGAATTAGGGCTGACGAAATAGACGAGATTAGTATACTCGATTTTCTTTTATCCAAAGCCAAAAGAAGAACAGAGGTTAAAAACCCTACTGTTGTGATGACTATCATCATTATTCCATAGGAATGGAAGTGGCTTCGGGTGTCACTCATGAGAAGCCCGATGATTGCAGGAAACTGCAAAAGCCAGATTATGCCAACAATTATGAGAAGGTACCAGAAATCCTTATAGCCTTTCTGCTTTTTTTCTAATCTTTCTCTATTTAATTCTTTTTCTTTCAACGACAGTTTAGCCATGATTTACTCCTTTTATGTATCTTCCTCTTTTTTGATGCCGAAAATAAGTCGCAAAAGGCCTTTTAAGAATTTGGGACTTTTCACTACGACAATTTTCATAAGATTACCTCTTTTCGTAAAATTATCGTTCGCAGACGGTTTACGAGCAGATAAGTATCTTAGTGCCGACTATTATGGCTATAATAGCCAGCGAGGTAATTATAAATTTAAATGAGCAGAAGCTAAGAAGCAAAACTGCTATTCCGCCAGAGATCAGCACCTTACCCAGGGTGCATTTTCTTCTACCCATAAAATCCCTCCACGAACAATTTAAGCTGTCTGCTCATTTTCATTATACGCAAGGCGGGATTTTTTTGTTAATTTCTGTTTCTGGTTTGAATCATCAGAACTCGGGAAGCTTCTTCCCCATTAAAGACCTCTATTTTAGCGACGTCGGATTTTATCTCGTTGCTAACACCCAGAGGAAAGGAATTTATAAGCAGTGCCTCTCCATCATATTCGGTGCCCTCAAGGGAAACAAGAGCCTTGTCGCATCCGAACGGGAAAAGAGAAAGATATCCGCCGAAATTTTCTACAAGGTGCACACCTGCCGAGAGGACCTTAATGCAGGTTTTATCATCAACAAGACAGCCGCTCAGTTCATTATCAGTAAGAAAGGCTAAGGTCGAAAAAGCGGCAAAGGTATGGTCAAGTCTATCGCCGCCGAGGGCTCCATAAATTGTGAAATCCTCGCAACCCGCCTGCATACCGTATTTTACGGCGAGCATAAGGTCGGTGTCGTCCTTGCGCTTTGGAAAGGTTACCGACGGGATATCGCCAACCTCACTTTTATCCATTGAATCAAAGTCGCCAAGGGCGAGGTCGGGGGTTATTCCCAAGGTGCGAGCACTAAGCACGCCTGCATCAGCACAAATCACCATTGCGCCCTCTTCTATTTTGATATAATCGGCGCTACCGAGTGGCGCCGCCGCAAAAATAACGCATTTTTTCATAAGGCTCACCTTTTAGACTTCAGTTCCCAGTCCTTTATTTTTTCAGCTTCTTTATAGAATGCGCAATAGCTTTCATATCGAGAAGACGGGATTTCTCCGCTTTCAACTGCGCTTTTTATTGCGCAGTCGCGCTCACCAATATGGGCGCAATCAGGGAAACGACATTCATTTAAGAAGGGCTCGAATTCGGGGAAGCAATCGGCTATGTCGTCTTTCTTTATAACGGTGTAGCTTTCAAAGTCAATACTTGAAAAGCCGGGGGTATCAGCAAGATAACCGCCATTTTTTAAGGGAAAAAGCTCAACGTGACGGGTTGTGTGCCTGCCTCTTGAAAGCTTTACGGAAACCTCGCCGGTTTTTAGGCTAAGCTCGGGGAACATCCTATTTATAAGGGTGGATTTTCCGACACCTGAGTTGCCTGTAAATACACTGACTTTTCCTTCTAAGCTTTCTTTTATTTTTTCAGCGCCGCTTTTATCCTCAGCGCTCGTTTCAAACACTGTAAAGCCCGACTTTGTGTAAATTTCTTTAAGCTCAGTAAAATCGGCAAGATCGGTTTTACTTATAACGATTACAGGCTCTATGCCCGAATGGATTGCAATAGAGGTAAGCTTATCAATGTTAAGGAGGTTGGGGGCGGGCAGAGTTGTTGAGCAGACGATATAAAGTCTGTCAATATTGCTGACGGCGGGGCGGATAAGACTATTTTTGCGCTCGAAAATTTCCGACACGGTTCCGCACATTTTATCTCTGTCAAATTCAATCTCGACAAAGTCGCCAACGTAGGGAGAAAGCTCTTTATTTCTAAACGAGCCTTTTGCTCGGCATTCCACAGTGCCGAAATCGGTTTCGACATAATAAAAGCCGCCTATTCCCTTTAAAATTCTGCCGCGTGTTTTCTCCATAAATTCCTCACAAATTTGCTTAAAGCGGCGATAGGAATCTACCGCCGCTTTTGTTTAGTTTTAGTCTACGGGATATTCAGGCTCTGAAAGGCCGCTCGACGTTTCGCCGCCGATTCCTGCCTGCAGTTCTTCGCTTCTATCCTGAAGCAGAGTATGTGACTGGTTATCAAAATCAACGTTATACGCCTGATATACGTTGCCGTCTATACGGATAACGAGCTTTGCAACTCCATTTCCTGTTAAATCAAGAGGCCATGTGTCAATATCTGCGGCATATAGTCTTGAAGACTTAACAGTTTCGCCATTTAGGGTTGCAAGAATTTCAATCTCGCCCGAATAAAACTTAGGAACAGGTATGTTCATCTTGTAAGAGGTTTGTTGTTTCTTGCCCGAGCTTACTTTAAGGGTAACCTTGCTACCCTGGTCTACCCAAGTGTCACCTGCGATATCCTGATAGGTTACAACACCCTTTGCCTTATCGGAGGGAACCTCAACTACCTCAACAACAAGCTTTTTAGCCTGAATGAGAGCGGTTGCCTGCTCTACCGACATATCAAGAACGTTGGGAACCTGAACCTTTTCAAGCTTTTCAACCGCAACGTAAATCTGAATGGTTGCGGAAAGAGGAGCTTCCTCGCCTGTTTTAGGATTAGTTCTTATAACAAGGTCCTTAGCAACGGTTGAGCTTTCCTCGGGGATTTCAACCCAGTTTGTAAAGCCCGCCTTTTTAAGAGCATCGATTGCGGCATCAAGCTGATATTCTTTAAGATAAGGAATAGTTGCCTTCTTAGCGCCGAGGCTGACCCAAACGGTAAGCTTGGTCTGCTTGGTCATTTTGCCTTCCTTCTGCTCCTGCTTGAAGATTATCCCCTCTTCAAACTCATCACTGTAAGCAGTTTCATAGCCGGAGAAATCAAAATGCTTATATTGTTCCTGAGCCTCAGTTATATGCATTCCAACGAGCTTAGGAACTTCGTAAGAATTTGTTGACGAGAAAAATCCGCCCTTTGTAAATGCCATTACGATAAGCACGACAACGCCGATTACGAATGCGCCTGCAACACCTAAGAGAATAGGAATAATGGGAGATTTCTTTTCTTCCTCCTCATCCTCAGGCTTTGCTTGAGCTTCGGGCTTTGCCTTTTCAGCGGACACTGCACCAAAGTGGCGAGTGGGCATTTCGTCGTTATTTAAATATTTATAAGAGAACTGAATGCTGGGATTTTTCTTAAATTCATCGATATCACGGAGCATTTCTGCTGCGCTCTGATATCTCTGCTTTGTATCCTTCTGCATTGCCTTTAAGATAATTTCCTCAAGGCCCTCGGGAATGGTATCGTTAATTTCACGAGGTCTTACAGGGTTTTTGGAAACCTGCATCATAGCAACGCTGACGGCGGCATCTGCCTCGAAAGGAAGACGGCCTGTGAGCATCTCAAAGAGCATAACACCGACAGAATAGATATCAGTTTTATGATCGGTTACATCGCCGCAAGCTTGTTCGGGGCTTATGTAGTGCACCGAGCCGATAACCTTACCCGAGATGGTTTTAGTTTCAAAGCGAGCAAAACGGGCAATGCCGAAGTCCATCACCTTGATGGTGCCATCCATAAGAAGCATAATATTGTGAGGCTTAATGTCACGGTGAACAATGCCCTTATCGTGTGCGTGCTGGAGGGCACGAAGGGTCTGAACTGTATAGTGCAGAGCCTCTTTCCACTTAAGAACGCCTTCACGCTCGATATATTCTTTTAAGGTGATACCGTCAATATACTCCATAACGATAGCGGGAACGTCATCGTTATAAATAACGTCATAAACCTTGACGATATTGGGATGAGAAAGACCTGCGATTGCCTTTGCCTCGTTTCTAAAGCGGCGGAGGAATTCCTCATTTTGAATATACTCATCCTTGAGAATTTTAACTGCGACAGTTATATCATCGATAAGGTCCTTTGCCTTATAGACATTTGCCATACCGCCGATTCCAATCTGCTCCTGAATCTCATAACGTCCGGCAAGTCTTACTCCGATATACTTATTCATAGATTTCTTTCACTCCTATTTATAAGGTTAATCTTTTATAATTACGGCGGTTACGTTATCAGGGCCGCCTCTTGTAAGCGCTAATGAAATGAGGAGCTCTGCGGCTTCCTCGTGCTCTGTCCCGGATACAATGTCGAGCATTTCTTCTTCCGAAACAACATTTGAAAGACCATCCGTGCAAAGAAGCAGTGCTTCATTCTTGCGAAGCTTTACACTCTTAGTGTCAACCTCGACGCTATCCTTAACACCGACTGCGCGGGTTATCATATTCTTTTCGGGGTGATTTTGAGCCTCCTCTTCGGAGAGCCTACCGAGTTCGACAAGCTGCTGAACAACCGAATGGTCGGTTGTAAGTCTTTCAATCTTACCGTCCCCTATTTTGTAAGCACGGCTATCGCCGACGTGAGCAATATGGGCGCTATCGCCAATAACAACTGCGGCAACAAGGGTTGTGCCCATTCCCGAAAGCTCTGCCTGCTCCAATGAGGTTTTATAAACATCCGCGTTGGCATTCTCGGTTGCCTCACGCATTACGTTTTCAACCTGCTTTGATTTAAGGCCTTCAAACGAGATGTCCATACTGTGCGAGAAGACACCGACCGAGGTGCTGCTTGCATAGTAGCCTCCGTTTGCGCCGCCCATTCCATCGCAGACAACTGCCCAAACTGGCTCTGCGCCGCTTACAGAAACTGCGAAGCAATCCTGATTTGATTCTCTTACTTTTCCAATGTCACTAAGACCATATGCCCTCACACGTATCACCTCACTCAAGGCATAGATTTACTTATATATCATACCACTTTCATATGTGATTTGTCAATATTATCCGTGCATTTGCTTACTTTCTCTTCTAAGCTGACCGCAAGCAGCATTTATGTCTGCTCCGAGCTTGCGGCGGACGGTGGCGGTTATTTTATGCGACTCAACGATATTCTTAAATGTTTCAATAGATTTTTTATCGCTTTTCTCATATTCACCCTGCTCTATAGGGTTTACGGGAATTAAGTTGACGTGGCATAAAATTCCTTTTAAGAGCTCGCACAATTTCTCGGCGTGCTCGGGTGTATCGTTTACTCCCCTAACAAGCGAATACTCAAAAGAAATTCTGCGTCCCGTTTTATTTACATAGCGGCGACAAGCCGATAGAAGCTCGGAAATATTATATTTATTATTTATCGGCATCATACTGCTGCGAAGCTCATCAGTTGGAGCGTGCAGAGAGATGGATAGGGTTATTTGCAGGTCTAATTCAGAGAGGCGGTCTATATTTGGAACGATACCGCAGGTTGAGAGAGAAAGGTTTCTCTGTCCTATGTTAAGGCCATTTTTATCCGAAATCATATAGAGAAATTTTACGACGTTATCAAAATTTGCAAGCGGCTCGCCTATTCCCATAAGAACGACGTGGGAAATACGCTCGCCTATATCCTTTTGCGCCTTATAAATTTGTCCTAAAATTTCGCCTGCAGTAAGGTCGCGCACTATTCCCGCCTTGGTCGAGGCACAGAATTTACAACCCATAGCGCAGCCGACCTGAGTTGAAACGCAGATAGAATTTCCATATTTATAGCGCATTACAACCGATTCAACGCATTCGCCGTCAGCAAATTCGAATAAGTACTTATGTGTGCCATCTATTTTAGAAACGAGCTTTCGTGAGATAGAAGGCATTGAAATGCTAAACTCCTCGGAAAGTCTTGCGCGCAGGTTTTTATCGAGGTTGGTCATCTCATCAAAGCTCTCGGCGAGCTTTACATGAAGCCACTCGTAAATCTGAGTAGCACGAAACTGGGGGAGTCCCATCTCTTTTATTATTTCTTTCAGTTCAGGGAGATTATATGAACTGATTTCTCGCATAGTTTTTCGTCCTTTATATTTTAGTTATTGCGGATATGAAAAATCCGTCGCAGTTATCCTTATGAGGCAAAAGAGTTGCTTTATAATCGTTTTCTTTTGAGATTTTTAAAGGGTGTGGGACAAAGTCGCTATGTTCTTTTAAGAATTTTTCGATTACTGCCTCATTTTCCCTTTTATTAAGTGTGCAAGTGGAATAGACTAAAACTCCGCCACTTTTCAAATACCTTGAAGAAGTTTCAAGAATTTTACACTGCAGAGAGAACAGAGCGTCGGGCTCTATTTTTTTGTATCTAATTTCAGGTTTCTTGCCGATTACTCCGAGTCCCGAACAGGGCACGTCACAAAGCACTCGGTCAAACTGACCTAATTTTTCGTTAAAAATGGTTGCATCGTTAACGGTGGGCTTTACGTTTGAAAGTGCCAGTCTTTCTCTTCCCTTTTCAATAAGGCTTACTCTGTTTTCTGAAACATCGCAAGAAACTATCTCAGCGCCATCGGGCGCTCCTATCGAAAGTGAAAAGGTTTTTGAGCCGGGAGCAGCACACACGTCCAAAATACGCTCTGCATTTTCTACGCAGAGTGAGTCAGCACAAATCTGTGAGGCTAAATCCTGAATGAAAAAATGCCCGTTTTTAAATTCTTCTGTGTGCGCTACGTCTCCCGAGGTTATAACCTCAGCGCAATTTAAAATTTTGGGGTGCTGTGTTATTTCAATTCCCTTTTCTTTTAAAAGAGCTTTAAGCTCTGAAAAGCTTGTTTTTTTAGTGTTGATCTTTATGTATTGCTTGGTGTCATTTGAGAAAGCAGAAAAAATTTCTCTCGTTTCGCTCTCGGAATACTGCTCACACAAAAGCTTTGCGATACTTTTATCGCAGGAAAGTGCTTCGTTTAATGCTTTTGGAATTTTAATCTGCTTATTTTCACGAAGCTTATTTCTCAGGACTGCATTTACAAGGCCTTTTGCCGAAATTTTCTTTGTAAAGTAGCAGAGCTTTACACTTTCATTCACGGCGGCGCTATCAGGAACGCCATCCATAAAGAGAAGCTGATACATTCCCATTCTAAGAATAGAGAGAATTTCTATATCAAGCTTATGAATTGGCTTAGAAAGAAGCTGTGAAATATTGTAGTCAAGCACAAGCTTTTTTTCAAGCACTCCATAAAAAAGACGGGTTGCAAATGCCTTTTCTTCGCGCGAGAGGATGCATTTTTCTAATAGCGCATTTAAAACAATATTGGAATACGCCTCATCCTTTTCCATTCTAAGTAAGGCGGTAAGGCAGAGTTCTCTTGAAGTTTTCATCTTCTGTTTCTTCCTCTTGCAAGCATAATAAATCTAAAGAGATGAGCAAGCGTTGTAATGAGTGCAGCAACGTAAGTTAAAGCTGCGGCGGTGAGCACCTTTTTGGCGCCCCTTACTTCTTCATCATCAAGAAGCATCATATTTGTAATCGTTTCGGTTGCACGGCGGCTTGCGTTTAGTTCTACTGGCAGAGTTACAAGCTGGAAAAGAGCCATAGCACTGTAAAGTATTATACCTATCCAGACGAGAGGCTCAAAAGAAAGCACAAGACCGAATATGATAAGTAGCGGAGCGAGTCTGCTGCCCAAATTTGCAACCGGAACGATACTATTTCTTATCTTTATTGGGATATAATTGGTTGCGTGCTGAACAGCGTGACCTGCCTCATGGGCCGCAACACCGATTGCGGCAATAGAGGTGCTATCGCAGACAGAATCAGAAAGTCTTATAACGTTATTTTTAGGATCAAAGTGGTCGGTAAGGTTGCCGCCCACTCTTTCTACCCTTATATGAGAAAGTCCGTTATCCCTTAAAATTCTTGTTGCTGCCTCAGCGGCAGTAAGCCCACGGCGGCTTAATTTTTTGCTGTACTTATTAAAGGTTGAACTAACGGTAATCTGAGCGATTACACCTAAAAGTATAGCAGGAATTACAAGGACAACATACCAGTAATCCATATAGTAATAGTAAAAGGGCATCGGAATTTTCCTTTCTTAGTTAAAATGCGTGCCTACGGGAAGTCTTTTACCTCTTAAAAATTCGTCCGCTTTTTGCGTTTTGGAGCCTTCTATCTGAACCTCTAAAAACTCAACTGAGCCGTCAGCACAGCCGACGATAAAACGTTTTTCATCGAGCAGTGTTCCCTTTTCGCCTTTTTTATCGGCTATAACGGCTCTGAAAACCTTAAGTCTTTTTCCATCAAGAGTTGTAAAGGCAACAGGCCAAGGATTAAGTCCGCAAATAAGAGAGCAGAGCTCTTTGGCGTTCTTATTAAAGTCGAGAACAGCCATTTCCTTATTGAGCATAGGAGCATAGGTGGACTCTTTTTCGTTTTGAGGAGTTCTTTCAGCTTTTCCCTCTTTTAAGAGATCAACAGTTTTTAATAGGAGTTCGGCGCCCATAGGAGCTAAGCGCTCATAAAGTTCTCCCGAGGTTTCTCCCTCTTTAATTTCGGTTTTTTCCTTTAAAATAATATCCCCTGTATCTAAACCTTTATCCATATACATAGTGGTTACGCCTGCATATTTTTCGCCGTTAATAACCGACCACTGAATAGGAGCCGCTCCGCGAAGGGCAGGTAGCAGCGAGCCGTGGACATTTATGCAGCCAAGAGGAGGAATGTTTAAAATTTCCTCGGGGATAAGCTTTCCGTAAGCTACAACAGCGATAATTTCGGGCTTAAGCTCCCTAAGAATTTCTGCTGCCTTGCCGTCTTTTAGAGTTTCGGGCTGGAAAACCTCTATATTATGCTTTAGAGCGAGTTCCTTAACCGGCGGTGCGGTTAAAACTCTGTGTCTGCCGACGGGTTTATCGGGCTGTGTAAAAACTGCCGAGATTGTATGACCTGCCTCTAAAAGTGCAGAGAGTGAGGCGGCGGCAAAATCGGGAGTTCCCATAAAAACTATGTTCATTTCTTCCTCCGAGGTTATTTTATAATGTGAAGGTCACGTGCAATATCAACAAAAACCTTTCCCGAAAGGTGATCGGTTTCGTGGCAGAAAGCACGGGCGAGAAGATCCTCGCCCTTGATAGTGAACTCTTTTCCGTTTCTATCCTGCGCCTTTACGGTAACAATGCGGGGTCTTGTAACATCGCCATATTTACCGGGGAAAGAAAGGCAGCCTTCCTGCCCTGTTTGTTCTTCCTCGGCGCCTATGATTTCAGGGTTAATAAGCTCAATAAGACCATTTTCATCGTCAACATCAATGACAACTATCTGACGCAGGACGCCAACCTGATTAGCAGCAAGTCCCACTCCGTTTGCAGCGTACATTGTGTCGGCCATATCGTCAAGAAAAGCATGAAGCTTTTTATCGAAGTTCTCAACGGGTTTACATTTTTTTCTTAAAAATTCTTCATCAGTTACAATTTGTCTGATAGCCATAGTTTTCTCCAATCTACATATTTCCGACATCATTAAGATCGGCATAAATGCTTATATCCTTGTTTAATTTATCTTGCATAAATTCGCGCAGAAGCTCTCTCATCATATTTCTAAATGCCTTATCGTTTCGGCATTTTATGATGAGCCTATACCTGTATTTTCCGCCCACCTTGACAACATTCATAGGCGAGGGTCCTAAAACCCTGAGCGGAATATTATTTTCTTCAGGATTTTTAGCGCGAATAAGCTCAACAAATCTATCTGCGCCCTCTTTTGCCTTTACATGCACGCTCGAAACAAAGCCGACAACGCACAAATCACAAAAAGGCGGATAAAGCATTGCTTTTCTCGTGCTGATTTCTTGCCTGAAAAACTCAGGGAAATTTTGATCGGCAGCAAGAGAGATGACGGGATTTTGGGGAGTCATTGTTTGAATTAGCGCTCTTCCCTTTTTCTCACCACGTCCGCTTCTACCGACTACCTGAGTTATGAGCGAAAATGCTCTTTCAAAGGCACGAAAATCATTTGAATAAAGGGTTTGGTCGGCATTTAATACGCCTACCAAGGTTACGTTGGGAAAGTTAAGCCCCTTGGCAACCATTTGTGTGCCAACTAATATATCATATTCACAGTTTGCGAATGCATCAAACTGCCTTTGATGAGCCGACTTTCCGCTTGTGTTATCCATATCCATTCTAAGTATTCTCGCATCGGGGAAAAGAATGGAAAGCTCATCCTCAACCCTTTGTGTGCCCTGGCCTTTATAGAAAAGGCGGCTGCTACCGCAGGAGGGACAAGAGGTTTCAAGCGGGGCACTATATCCGCAGTAATGACACATCATTCGGTTGTTCTTCTTATGGTAAGTTAAAGCGATGCTACAGTTGGGACAGGAAACTACACTTTTACAATCACCGCAGGTTGCAATAGTATGATATCCTCGGCGGTTATAAAGCAGAATGGACTGCTCTCCCCTCTTGAGATTTTCACGAATTTCAGAAAGAAGCTCAGTACTAAACGCACTGTCACGAAGGGCAAGATCCCTATCCGCCATATCAACAATGGTGACCTCGGGGAGATTGCTTTTTCCAAAGCGCTCATCGAGTGTAAAGAGATGGTATCTGCCGCTTGTAGCATAATGGTAGCTATCAACCGAAGGGGTTGCAGAGGCTAAAAGCAGTAGGCTTCCGTTCTTTTTAGCACGGAATTTCGCCGCTTCTCTTGCATGATATCTCGGGGAGCTTTCGGATTTATAGGTGCTTTCCTGCTCCTCATCCATAACGATAATTCCAATATTTTTAAGGGGAGCAAAAACTGCCGAGCGAGTTCCAACAACGACCGAAATCTCACCGTTTTGAATTCTCTTATACTGATCAAAGCGCTCGCCTATTGAAAGTCCACTATGGAGTACTGCGACCGACGAGCCAAAATATTTATAGAAAAGCTTCACTGTCTGAGGTGTCAAGGATATCTCGGGCACCATAACGACAGCGGTTCTGCCGCTTTGTACGGCATCGCCGATAAGCTTTAAGAAAACCTGAGTCTTTCCGCTGCCAGTTACACCATAAAGAAGCGCTGCTTCGGGCTTTTCGCTCATAACAAGCTCCTTAAGTCCGCTATACGCAGTGGTTTGAAGCTCTGACAAGGTTATGGCCTTTACATCTTCTCTTTGCGTGTCACTAACGTCATCAACACGTAAAACTTGAGCATCGTACAGGTCGATAATGCCTTTTTTATAAAGAGCATTAACAACGGCCGGAGTAACACCCGTAAAATAGCATAAATCCTTTACACTTACCTCACCGACATCGCAGAGAGTGTTGAATACCTCGGCTTGTTTTGGGGTGAGCTTAATATCTCCCTCAAATTCAGGGAGTATTCGGGCGGTTTTAACGGTTTTATCCGACGACATCATCTCTGCCCTATCGGACTTTAGAATGACCTCTTTCTTAGTCATTTCCTCGAGCACTCGCTCGTCAACAAATCCAAAGCGCTCTAAAAGTTTCTTTTGAGCGAGGGGTTTATTAGACGATTTTATCTCTCTGTATATGCGAGCCTCTTCGTCCGAAAGTGCGCTTATGCACTCAGCGCTCGATTCGGGATTTACTCCATAGCACTGAGTAAGGCGCAGATGCATTCCCGAGGGAAGCTGAGCCTTTACTGCCTCGAAAATCGGGCAGAAAGTTGTTTGAGATAAAAAGATTGCAAGCTCTAATTGTTCCTCGCTCAGCACGGGGCTCGGGTCTAACACCGCGGTTACTTTTTTAAGCTTGGTAACGTCGGCATTATCCGAAAAGCCAAAA